>CAJOQT010000056.1 GCA_905236875.1 uncultured Prevotella sp.
CATTCCGACGGGCAAGACCACTACGGTGCAGCGTGCGAAGGTCATCAACGGCGTGCCGACCGTCGTCACCTACGAGCAGCCTTCCTATTCTCATCCTGCCGTCATGCTCAAGGACGTGCGCTTCGAGCTGGCACAGGACGGCTACAGGGAAGCACCCTCCAACTCCCCCCAAGGGGGAGGGGAGTGACAAGAAAGACCCCCTACCTATCCTCCCCCGAGGGGGAGGAATGGGGGCTCCCTTTCAACGAAAGGCTCTTCAATGAAAAGTCCCCGCAATCGCGGGGATTTTTTAGTAGGCGTGATCGTTCCTGATCTCCTCCTTGTCGAGCTTTTTCTTGTCAATGGCACGCCAGGCATAGACGATGTAGGCGAGCACGAAGGGCACGAAGAAGGATACATAGAACATGGTGCGCAGGGTGAACTCACTCGAACAGCTGTTGGCCAGCGTCAGCGACGACTGCAGGTCGGCGGTCGAGGGATAGTAGGCTGTGTTGTTCCAACCTGCTACAAGGAGCAGGCATAGCACGGTAATCACTGTTCCCACACCACTGTACCAGATTCCCTGGTTGGAGTTTTTCCAGATGGTAGCGGCAATACCCCAAAGCACGAGGACAACACCTATTAATAATAGGATGAGGATGTACCACATGTCAAGCAGGTTGTGCAGGTACTTGTTAGGCTCCATCACGATGGTGCCATTGGCATCAACGGCATAGCCGTCCATCAGCAGCAGGTGGACCAGATAGGTGACAAACAGGATGACGAAGGGGACGGCCGCTCCGATGAGGCGGACGGAGCCGCGACTGCGGATGTCCTCATCATCGACATTGTTTATGACGTAAAGGATACCCAAGGTACGGGCAAGGAACATGACGGCGAGCCCGAAGATGAGCACCCAGGGGTTGAGCAGCGCGTCAAGACCGTGTGAGGCGTTGGCCCAGGATGAAATCACTGGCGTGATTTCAAGTTGAGAGTTGAGAGTTGAGAGTTGAGAGCTGACCAGATTGTCCTTGGCAATGAGGAAGTTGGAGCCTTCGAAGAACGTGGCTACGGCTCCACCGAGGAGCAGCGGTCCCAGCAGCCCGTTGAGTATGAGGAAGAACTGGAACGTACGCGGACCGAGGAAATTGCCGAGTTTGTTCTGGAACTCGTAGCTGACAGCCTGCAGCACGAACGTGAACAGGATAATCATCCACAGCCAGTAGGCACCGCCGAACGATGTGCTATAGAACAACGGGAACGAAGCGAAGAAGGCTCCGCCGAAGGTGACGAGCGTGGTAAAGGTGAACTCCCACTTGCGGCCCGTGGAGTTGATGACCAGCCGCTTGCCTTCTTCCGTCCATCCGAGTGAGCGCAGACACGAGTTGGCTCCCTGCACGAAGAGCAGAAACACGAGCAGTGCGCCCAACAGTGATACGATGAACCACCAGTAATGTTGCAGAAATTCGTATGTCATGATGATTTACTATTTACGGATTTACGATTTACTATTTAGAAGACTCCGGTCCTTTCTTGATTTGCTTGAGCAGGATGCTGATTTCCACGCCGAGCAGTACGGTGAAGAGGATGAGGAAGATGAAGAAGGTAAGCATGACCGAAGAGGACTGCAGGTCGGAGACGGCCACCCATGTGGGCAGCATGTCCTGGATGGTCCAGGGCTGACGGCCGAACTCTGCGACGAGCCATCCGCTCTCGGAAGCGATATATCCCAGCGGTATCAGCGCGATGGCCAGCCAGTAGTGCCAGGCAGGCAGGTTGGTCAGGGTATAGCCGTCGGCTGCCTTTTCCGGTAGCAGACCGATGGCTGCCAGCAGTCTGCTGGTGATAACCGACAGGTAGGGTATCTTACAGGTCAGCAACAGGATAAGCCCGAAAAACACGATGAACAGACAACCCATACCCACCATAACACGGAACGCCCAGAAGTTGACGGGGATGAAGGGCACGAGGTCGGCCTTGTCCTTGATGTAGCCATAGCCGAAATACTTCATGTTCTCTTTGAGGATGGAGATTTGAGATTTGAGATTTTCCTCGTCTGCTCCCTCGGCTTTCGCCTTGCGGTAGGCGGCAAGGGCTTCGATGGCTTGTCTGCCGCGTGCTATCTTCTCATCGACCGACGGCTCCACTTGTCCGTCGGGGGTGGTATAGCCCTTCAACAAGTCGTTGATGCCAGGCACAAATCCGTGGATGTCGTTGGTTGCCATGAAGGAGAGGAAGTAGGGCATCTCAATCTTCAGTGGTGCCGACTCCTCATTCAGATAGTCCGGCTGACAGAAGGGACTGATCCACGCAATAGCTGTCAGGCCCTGATCTGTGCCGCCATTGTAGAGTGCCTCCATCGAAGCCAGCTTCATGGGCTGCGACTTGGCAACGTCCTGTCCGGCAAGATGACCGGTGGCTCCTGCCAGCAGTGCGGCGACGAGTCCTACGCCGGCACCTATCTTGATGCTCTCAAGGGCAAGCCTTGTCTCGCGTTTCTTCCACAGATACCAGCAGCTGACACCTACGACAAACAACGCACCGATGATCCATGCGGAGGTTACCGTGTGGCAGAACTTGCTGACGGCAAACGGTGACAGCGCCACTTCGAAGAACGATACCATCTCGTTGCGCATGGTGTCGGGGTTGAACTCACAACCCACAGGACACTGCATCCAGGCGTTGGCAACGAGAATCCACCAGGCCGAGATGGTTGCACCCAGACCGGTGAGCCAGGTAGAGGCGAGGTGGAAGCCTGCCGACACCTTCTTCCAGCCGAAGAACATGACGGCAACAAAGGTGGATTCCATGAAGAAGGCAATGATACCCTCGACGGCTAACGGTGCCCCGAAGATGTCACCCACGAACCAGGAATAGTTGGACCAGTTGGTGCCGAACTCAAATTCGAGGATGATACCTGTGGCAACACCCATAGCAAAGTTGATGCCGAAGAGCTTCTGCCAGAACTTGGTCGTGTTGCGCCAGAAGTCAACGTCGGCTCTGTCGCCGGTCGGGTCCTGGTCAAAGGCCTTACGCTTGCGGTAGTAGATGGTCTCCATGATGCCCATGATGAGTGCCAGACCCAGCGTGAGCGGTACGAAGAGCCAGTGGTAGATGGCCGTCAGGGCAAACTGCGCCCTCGACCAGTCAATGGTTCCCGCGTCGATGTTTAATAATAGATTTGTCATAAGCGTTATAGTTTTGAAATTAGTTTTGAGGGATGGGGCTCATGAGGCTTATGGGGCTTATGGGGCTTATGGGGCTTATGGGGCTCATGAGGCTTATGGGACTTATGGGTCTTATGGGACCCCGGGGGGATTGCTCCTCTCTATGACCTCATTGGCTACATACTCCGGTTTGTCACCTTGAGCATGCTCCTTCAGGAAGTCGGGGAAGAAAAAGAGCTTCAGGACGGCAAAGATGATGAACAGCTTGATGAGAATGACAGCCCATAGTGTCTTGCCTATCGTCATGTGACGGAAGCCGTCGGCATAGAGGTCATAGGCTTTGTATAGGAAACTCTGCTTGTTCATAGCTTGCGGATAATGGGGTTATACCAAGATGCAAATATACAATATTATTTGATATGTGCCAAATATAAATGGAAGTTTTGCTAAAAATTGTTCAATTTTTCCCTATTTGTCTTAATTTTTAAACGTGACAACGGCTTGCTGGTAAATTTTTTTTGTCGTTTCGGTAGAAAACCCTACCTTTGCAGTGTATTAATCTGAAAAGGTAAATGAAGAAATATATCTGGATACCCTTAGTGGTTGTCATCCTTCTGCTGTTGGCAGGTCTGGCTGGTCTGGGCTATTTTTTCTATCAGGAACGCCAGAATAATATTGCCATGCAGGAACTGGCTGCCCTTGATAAGCAGGAGATGGAGAACGAGTATGAGCGCTTTGCCCAGCAGTACAGTGAGATGAAAACCCAAATCACCAATGACTCGATTATTGCCCAGTTGACACAGGAGCAGTTGCGTACCCAGCAGTTGCTCGAAGAACTGAAACGGGTGAAGAGCGATGATGCCCGCGAAATAGCACGTCTGAAGCGTGAATTGGCGACGGTGCGTGCCGTGTTGCGTGACTATGTAATGCAGATTGACTCATTGAACCGTCTTAACCAGAACCTGATAGCAGAGAATACGCGCATTCAGGAAGAGTATGACGTAGCCACCCGTCGCATAGAAGGACTGGACAATGAACGGCAGGAACTGTCGGAGCGTGTGGCAATTGCTGCACAGCTCGATGCCACAGCCATCAGTATGTCGCTGCTGAAGAAGAACGGCAAGGCAGCCAAGAAGATGAAAGACTGCAAGAATATTGCCATCTCGTTTAACATTGCCCGCAATGTGACGGCAACAAACGGACAGAAAACCATTTATGTGCGTATCAACACGCCTACTGGAGAGACCTTGAACGGTGGCGGTACTATTGCCTTTGAGAACCGTACTATTGAGTACTCCATCAAAAAGGTCATAGAATATTCGGGCGAGGAAACTCCCGTTACCGTCTATTGGAATGTAGCAGAGTATCTGGGTGCCGGCACGTATTCCGTCAGTATCTTTGCTGATGGTAACATGATCGGATCACGGAACTTTACCTTTAACTGATAATGGATAATTGACAATTGAAAATTACACAGACAATGAACATTAAAGAAAGATACATGGCAGAAAGGACGGTGAAATGGTTCTTACTTTTTTACCTTTTTACCTTTTTACCTTTCACGATGTACGCGCAACGGCTCCTGCCCCTTGACTCCTGTCGGGCATTAGCCCTGCGTAACAACAAGCATTTGCAGGTGTCGGCCGTCAAACAGGACGTGGCAGCTAACATCCGCCGTTCTGCCCGTACGAAATATCTGCCTCACGTCAGTGCTTTCGGCGGATATGTGCATACAACCCGTGAAGTGTCTATCCTGAATAACGATCAGAAGAATGCCTTGAGCAATCTGGGCACTGATGCGGCTAATGGTGTCGGTAAGGGCGTGAACGAAATCATGGGTTCGCTGCCGGTTGAGACATGGGCTGCACTCGGTCAGATGGGTGTCACACCAGAAGGCTTGTCACAGTTGCTACAACCCCAGCTGACAGGCATGGCGACCGAACTGAATGGCATAGGTCAGGGAATCATTGATGCTTTCCGTACTGATACCCGCAATATCTGGGGCGGATCCATCATGGTGACTCAACCCGTCTTCATGGGTGGAGCCATCGTTGCCTACAACAAGATGACCGACATTGGCGAGGACATGATGCGTAACAGCGCAGACGTACAGCTGCAGTCAACGCTTTATACTATCGACCAGGCTTATTGGACGGTAGTTTCGCTGAAGCATAAGAAACGGCTGGCGGAGGCTTATCTCGACTTGGTCAAGAAGCTGGACTCCGATGTCAACAAGATGATTGAGGAAGGTGTGGCAACGCGCAGCGAAGGCTTGAGTGTCGATGTGAAGGTCAATGAGGCCGAGATGAGTGTAACACAGGTAGATGACGGTTTGTCACTGGCAAAGATGTACCTTTGTCAGCTGTGTGGCCTGCCGCTTGACGAACAAATCATCCTGCCCGAAGAAGACGTTGAGAATCTGACTGCTGACGAGTACCAGCCGCTGGTCAATGTAGAGGAGGCTGCTGCCAATCGTCCGGAAATCCGTTTGCTGCAGAACACGGTAGATATGAGTCATCAGGCAACCAATCTGCTTAAAGCAGGAAACCTGCCTCAAGTAGCACTTTTCGGTGGCTATTCCATCAGTAATCCCAATGTGTTCAATGGCTTTGAGAAGAAGTTCGGAGGCATGTGGAACATCGGAGTGCTGGTGCGTGTACCTATCTGGAACTGGGGTGATGTGGCATATAAGGTTCGTGCTTCTAAAGGAGTGACGACGATTGCTACGCTTGAAATGACCGATGCTCGCGAAAAGATAGAACTGCAGATCAACCAGAGTCAGTTCCGAGTGAACGAGTCTCTCAAGAAACTCGATATGGCCCGTGCCAATATCAAGCGTGCAGAAGAGAACCTGCGTGTAGCTACACTCGGCTTCCAGGAAGGCGTGATACAGAGTACTACCGTCATGGAGGCCCAGACGGCCTGGTTGCAGGCACAGTCACAGAAGATTGATGCAGAGATTGATGTCAAGCTCAGCCATGTGAACCTCCAGAAGGCCATTGGCTCATTAGCCCCATGAGTCCCATGAGTCCCATGAGTCCCATGAGCCTCATGAGCCCTATGAGCCCCATGAATTAAGAAAAGTAAATCGAAAATCGTTAAATAGTAAATATAATAAGATGTCAGCTAAATCACAACACAACAATATCTTGCTTGCCATTGCAGGATTTGCAGCAGTCGTCATCATTGTTGCACTGATAGGTTATTTTGCCCTTGGACGTGACCCCGAGGTGCTTCAGGGTCAGATGGAAGTGACGGAGTATCGTGTGTCGAGCAAGGTACCCGGACGTATCCTTGAGATTCGTGTCAAGGAAGGTGACTATGTTAAAGTAGGCGATACACTGGCCATACTCGACGCTCCTGAGGTACGTGCCAAGATGGAACAGGCACAGGGTGCTGAAGCCGCTGCCGCCGCTATGGAACTGAAAGCCCAGAACGGTGCCCGTCAGGAACAGATACAGGGTGCCTATCAGTTGTGGCAGCAGGCCAAGGCCGGACTGGAGATTGCCGAGAAGTCGTATAAACGCGTGCAACACCTTTTCGACGAGGGAGTTCTGTCTGCCCAGAAGCGTGATGAGGCCTTTGCCAGTTACAAGGCAATGGAGGCCCAGGCTATGGCTGCCAAGAGCCAGTATGACATGGCGGTCAACGGTGCCCGTCGTGAGGACAAACTGGCTGCTCAGGCTCAGGTCAGTCGTGCCCGTGGTGCTGTGCAGGAAGTTAACTCCTATATCCACGAAACGGTTCAGATTGCCCAGATGGAAGGTGAGGTGGTCGATATCTATCCGAAAGTCGGCGAGCTTGTGGGCACAGGCTCGCCCATCATGTCGATTGCCGTGATGGACGATATGTGGGGCACGTTCAATATCCGTGAGGATCAGTTGAACGATATGAAGGTCGGCTCTGAGTTTACCGCTTTCGTACCCGCCTTCAATAAAGATATCAAGATGAAAGTCTATTACCTGAAGGATCAGGGCTCGTATGCTGTCTGGAAGGCCACGAAGGCCAACGGCCAGTATGATCTGAAGACCTTCGAGGTGAAGGCCCGTCCTGTCGAGAAACTCGATGGCCTCCGTCCTGGCATGTCGCTGATTATTAGGAAGTGAGTAGTAAGAGGTAAGAAGTAAGAGGTAAGAAGTAAGAGGTAAGAAGTGAAGTACCTTAGGAATATCTGGCTGATTGCAGGGCGCGAGCGTAAGATTCTCTTGAAGAATCCCATCTACCTGTGTTGTATGCTCGTGTTCCCGATCCTGACGCTGTTCTTCTTCACCACGCTGTTGGATGAAGGAGTGCCTCAGGAGTTGCCGGTGGGTGTGGTCGATCTTGATAACACCTCCACGTCGCGGGCACTCATCCGTCGTCTCGACGGTTTCCAGAATTCCCAGGTGGTAGCGCATTATGCGTCTGTGGCTGAGGCCCGCCATGCCATGCAGGAGAATGAGATATACGGATTCCTGTATTTCCCCAAGGGTACGACCGATAATCTCCTTTCCGCCCGACGTCCGAAGGTCTCTTATTATTACAGTAATATATCGCTGGCGGCAGGATCGATGGTGATGAAGGATCTGAAGACCGTCTCCACACTCGGTTCTGCAGCGGTGGGACAGGCCACGATGCGTGCCAAGGGCTTTACGCCTCAGCAGATCCAGACCTTCCTGCAGCCTGTCCGCATCGACCTGCATCAGGTGGCTAATCCCTGGAGCAACTACAACATGTATCTCTCTACTGTTTTTGTGCCAGGTGTGATGATGCTCTTCATGTTCCTCATCTCGGCCTATTCCTTAGGTATGGAACTGAAGTTCGATCGTGGCAAGGAGTGGATTGCGAGGGCCGACGGCAATATCGTCGTTGCGATATTGGGCAAGTTCCTGCCTCAGGCGCTCGTTTTCCTCATGCTGATATTCTTCTATGAGTTCTATATCTATCATGTACTCCATTTCGCCCATGTGGGCGGATGGGGTTATATCATCCTGTTAGCCGTGCTTCAGGTGTTTGCCTCCATCGGTTTCGGCATCTTCATCTTCGGCCTTATGCCGTCGCTGCGCATGTCTATGAGTATCTGCTCGCTCTGGGGTGTGCTCAGCTTCTCGCTGGCAGGCTCCGCCTTCCCCATGATGGGCATGGACGCGCCGATACAGGCGCTGACGTGGCTTTTCCCGCTGCGTCATTATTATATGTTGTATCAGATTACGGTGTTCAACGGCTATCCGCTCATCGACTCTTGGTTCCACCTGGTGGCCCTCGTTGGCTTCACGCTGCTGCCTTGGGTCGTCGTCCATAAGATCAAAAATGCAATGCTGACGTATGTCTATATACCGTAAAATCATAAGATGGCTTGACGATGCTGCCTACGTGTGGCGTTTCGAACTGCGGCAGGTGCTCCGCGATGAGGGCGTGCTGCTGTTTTGTATCGTGGTGCCCCTCGTCTATCCCTTGCTATATTCGTGGATTTACAATAACGAGCAGATCCATGAGGTGCCGGTGGTGGTGGTCGATATGTCGCACTCCCAGCAGTCACGCCAGTTCATACGGATGTGCGATGCCTCCGCCGATGTGCATGTCACCTGCTATGCCGAGGATCTCGACGATGCGCAGAGCCTGGTGAGCCGTCAGGTGGTGAAGGGCATCTACTATATCCCCGAGGATTTTGCCACCCATCTCAACCGCATGGAGCAGGGCACCGTCAGCGTGTATTGCGACATGGCACTGATGTTGACCTATAAAGCCATTTACCAGACGGCGATGGCCGTCAGTCAGCAGATGGGTGCCCAGATACAGACCAGACTCTCCGGCAACTATACCACCCGTGAAGACGTCATAACAGCCAGCCCCCTCGATGTTGAGGAGGTGGCGATGTTTAATCCGCAAGGCGGTTATGGAACTGCTGTGCTGCCCGCCGTGCTGATGCTGATCATCCAACAGACCCTTGCCCTCGGCATTGGTCTTGCCGCAGGCACGGCCCGTGAGCGCAACCGCTATGGCAATCTGATACCGGTTCATCCCTGTTACAAGGGGATAGGGCGTATCATCAGTGGTAAGGCTGTCTGCTATCTGATGATTTATGCTGTCATGAGCACCTACCTGACTATGGTGGTGCCTAAGCTTTTCCATTTCATTCATATAGCGCCTTGGCAGAACCTGATGGCGCTGATGATACCTTATCTGTTGGCCTGCGTTTTCTTCGGCATGACAGTATCGTGTCTGGTGCGTTATCGTGAGAACGTCATCCTGCTGATGGTGTTCGTCTCCCTGCCGTTGCTGTTCCTGACAGGTGTCTCCTGGCCTCAGACTTCCATCCCCGGCTACCTGCAGGGCGTGTCGTGGCTTTTCCCAAGTACCTTTGGTGTCAGGGCCTATCTCCGTCTGAACAGCATGGGTGGCACATTAGGTGATGTGTCGTTTGAATTGCGCTGCCTGTGGATTCAGGCGGCTGCCTACCTTGGTGTTGCCAGCCTCGTCTATGGCCACCAGTTGCGCTTAACCCAGTTTCATGCCAAGGAACGCCTCAGCTACCTCCGTAAGAAGCGTGCTGTCCGCCAGCAATTGCGAAAGATCAACAGTATTCAGAAATCGTAACAACAATGTTATTACGCATCATGATGAGACAAACGTATAAGATAATGGCGGCATTGCTGCTTCTGACCATGATGACGCTTACTGCATCGGCCCAGATGATGGAGCCGGTACATGTCTCGTCAGAACTGAAGAAACTGGGTGAAACGGAGGCAGAACTGCTGTTTCATCTGAAGATAGATGCTGGTTGGCATGTCTATTCTCCCAAGGTCAAGGATGGTCCTGTCGCTGCCACGTTCCATGCTGACAAGCTACAGGGTGCCAAGAAAGTAGGTGGCCTGCAATGTCGTGGCAAGGAGATTACAAAGTATGATGAGATGTTCGGACAGGAACTGCAATACTTTGAGAACAGCGTGACCTTCGTGCAGAAGATACAGTTTGAAGGCGGCTCCTATGCCATTGACTGCTATGTGGAGTACGGTGCCTGTAACGATGAGATGTGTATGCCTCCCGGCGAAGTGCCCTTAAAGGCACAGGGAAGTATTTCCCAAGCGAGCCTCCCCCCATCCCCCTCCGAAGGAAGGGGTGACCCAGATGCCCCATCAGCCTCAGACGACCCATCAGCTTTTGACACTACCCCTAATGACACGGTGGCAGCGTCCTCCCCCTTGGGGGGAAAGTTAGAAGGGGCTTCCCTCTGGACTCCTGTCATTGACGAGCTGCGCGCCAAGGGCGGTAGTGACGATATTACAGACCATTCACTGCTATATATACTGCTGATGGGCTTTGTCGGTGGCCTGCTTGCCGTCGCCATGCCGTGTATCTGGCCCATTATTCCCATGACCGTCAGTTTCTTCTTGAAACGTTCAAAGACCGACAAACGCAAGGGAATCCGTGATGCGATGACCTATGGACTGTCCATTGTCGTTATCTATCTGGGACTTGGGCTGTTGGTGACTGCTCTCTTTGGCAGCGATACGCTGAATGCGTTATCTACTAATGCAGTGTTCAATATCTTCCTGTTCCTTCTGCTCGTCGTGTTCGCCCTCTCTTTCTTTGGATGGTTCGAAATCAAACTACCCGACTCATGGGCTAACAAGGTCGATCAGAAAGCTGAGGAACAGTCTTCCAAGGCGGCATCCAGCTCTCAGCTCTCAGCTCTCAACTCTCAACTTTCTATTTTCCTTATGGCCTTTACGCTGGTGCTTGTGTCGTTCTCCTGCACCGCACCCATCATCGGACTATTGCTTGTTGAGACCACAACCAGCGGAAACTGGCTGGCTCCGGCCATTGGTATGTTGGGCTTTGCCGTAGCATTGGCACTGCCCTTCACGCTCTTTGCCCTGTTCCCTTCATGGCTGAAGCAGGCACCGAAGTCGGGTTCGTGGATGAATACCATCAAGGTCGTGTTAGGATTTATTGAACTGGCCTTCGCACTGAAGTTCTTCTCTGTAGCCGACCTTGCCTATGGCTGGCATTTATTGGATCGTGAGGTATTCCTCTCGCTGTGGATTGTCATCTTTGCCCTATTGGGTGCATATCTTTGTGGATGGCTGAGGTTTCAGAGTGACGAAGAGCTTTCCAGTGGGGAAACCACCGGACGCACTAAGGCGCAGCCTGTCCTTTGTGTGATGGGTGGACTGGTATCGCTGGCCTTCGCCGTCTATATGGTTCCAGGACTATGGGGCGCTCCATGTAAGGCAGTCAGTGCTTTCGCACCTCCAATGAACACGCAAGACTTTAATCTCAACACGAAGACTGTTGAAGCCCGTTTTACGGACTTCGAAACCGGCATGGCGGCAGCACGTGCCGAGGGTAAGCCGGTGTTGATAGATTTCACGGGTTTTGGCTGTGTGAACTGCCGTAAGATGGAGGCAGCTGTATGGACAGAACCGCGTGTGGCAGATAAGCTGACAAAAGATTTTGTGCTCATTTCGCTTTTCGTCGATGACAAGACACCGCTATCCGAACCTGTTGAGGTAACTGACAGTAAAGGAAACAAACGTACATTACGCACTGTCGGGGCGAAGTGGAGCTACCTGCAGAGTCACAAATTCGGTGCTAACGCTCAGCCGTTCTATGTTATACTTGACAGCGAAGGTCATCCACTGACTGGTAGCCGAGCCTATAATGAAGATGTCGAAGCTTTCCTCCATTGGCTCAATGTCCGGAATTGATATATACTGTTATAGTTTTAAGAAATAGGGAAATCCCCACAGTTTCGTAGGCGAAAACCCTTGGTGATGTAACGGGAAATAACGATATTTGCAACGAATAACTTAAAAATATAACCATTATGAAAAGACTGATTACTGCATTATTTGCGCTGGCACTCACAGTGCCGATGCTTGCACAGTATGGCCGTTATCCAGGAAGACCAGTAACCACACACACCAGTTACCAGACACGTGTCAGTGATGTCTATTATGGATTACGGTTGGGTGCTGCTTTCTCAACGGTCAACTCCGATGACCCGCGATTAGATGGCGGCAACACACAAACCGGTTTGAATGTTGGCGTGGTGGCCGGTTTTCAGCTGTCACCTGTCTCACCTGTCTATCTGGAGACTGGAATCTATTATACGGAGAAAGGTGGTGAGGGCAACTATCAGAACAAAAAGTTCACCTATGGCATGAACTACCTTGAGGTGCCCCTGCTACTGAAGTATGCCATTCCCATAGAGTCACGTTTCACCGTTCAGCCCTACTTCGGCGGCTATCTGGCTTGTGGCGTGAGTGGCAAGATTAAGGATTATGGCGACCGTCATGCCTACAGCTCGTTTGACGACAATGCCTTCAGACGCTTTGACGGCGGACTGCGCATCGGTTGTGGCGCGCAGTATGACATTATTTATGCCGAGGTAGCCTATGAGTTCGGACTGGCTAACATTTGCGACGACACGTTTGATACCTCTCATAACCGCTGCCTCTACCTGAACTGTGGAGTAAACTTCTAAATCAGCCTTATTAGTCCTATTGGCCTCATCAGGCTCATTGGAAAAATGAACAGGGAAAAAGCCAGGAAAAGACTGCAAGAGAGCAATTCGTACGCCAACATGCAGCGCATTGCCGACTGGATGGACCGCTTCTATGTGGATGCCGTTGTCGGCATGTTGGTGCCATACGGTGTAGGTGACATTATTATGGCCGTTTTTTCGCTGGTTTATGTTTATTTCTCGTTTGTTATCCTTCATTCCATCCCCCTTACATTGGCAATCATCAACAATACGTTGCGTGACATAGCCATCGGACTTATCCCGTTTTTCATTGGCGATATTCTGGATTTTTTCCACCAGTCGAATCGGCAAAACATGCGACTCATAGAAGGATTTGTCAACGGTGACCGCTCTACCATTCACGAGGTGAACTCCAAGGCAGTGCAGTCGTTGGTGATGATTCTGGTGCTTGTCATTATCATCGTGTTGCAGATACGCATCTACTTCTTTATTGCCGACGCCGTCATCAATATCTTTAGCGGCATCGGTGACCTGCTCTATCAGCTGTTTATCCCGTAAAGACAGAGAACAATGACACGTAACGAGAAGAAATATGCAGCCCGTTATCTCGAGGCATGGAACCGCTACGGTAATAACCTGCCTAACGAGGAGTATGACAAATTGAGCCTGTTGCGCCGACAGTTAGGCATTCGGCTGGCAAGGGCACGGGAGATAGATCGTGAGATAATCATTGAGGCGGCTGGCGGTACTACCGTTCCCCTACGTAAGACGCAGCTGATAAGAACCGAGGATACACCTTTCACCCTTCACCACTCACCATCTGCTATCCATTCTTCATCATCTAACCCCTACGACCAGATTCTCGATGAGGTGGCACAATACGAGGTGACTATCGACGAAATACTCAATGAGGTCGGTGATGTGTCGAAAAAGATGGAGACTATCAAGAAACAGCTTATCAGCGTATCGGGCAGTCTCATCAAGGAGGGCATTAGACTGATGCGTAAGAAACACCGGCATGGCAAGTCTAAGACGGGACTCATCGTCAGTGCCTCAGGTGCAGCACTGGGTATGGCTGCATACGTCTTCCAAAAATACCGTAAGCGTATCATCGAGAAGAAGCGTGCAGAACAGCTGGACGAGCTGATGGTCAAGAAACGTGAGATTGCCGGAGTGCGTCTGGAAATCATAGAACAGCTGCGCGACAGTTTTAAGGAGTCTATCGTACCACGCATGGAGAAACTGTATGACAAGGAGTTCCATGAGGAGGTAGCTATTGATGATCCCATACGTAAGGAGAAAATTGATTCGTTCCGGCGTGACTTTGTGCTGACTGTGAAGACGAAGTACCTGGATGCCATCCTCGACTACGTCGTTGCAGAGATGCAGGCCTGGCTCAAAGGGAAACAGGAGTCGAACATGCAGAGACCTGACGTTAATCGCATTATTGATGAAGAACTGATGTCGTGGCCTAAACGACTGGAGACCACACTCGATGATGGCAGTGACTGGGACGACATGATGAGCGAGTTTGTCAGCCAGCCCCGAAAGAGCTATCCTTATCCTATCTATCTCATGCTCAGTGATCCTTATATGTTGCGTACTTATGTAGGACTCGATATACAGAGTGCTACGAATGTCAGCGAACCACTGATTAGCCTGGAATATCAGGAGGAAGAGAGACTGGTACGCTCTTTGACTATTGAGCCGGGAGATTCAACATCTCAGATTTCAGATACAAAACCTCAACCTGTCAGTATTTCCGCGCAACACATCCTGGAACAGAATCCATACTATCAGGATTGTATGCGGATGCTTGAAGACAGCCATGTGCCCAGCCCTAAAGGGTTTGGTTGGCGCGACGGACTCATTATGACAATCTATGTCAGTGTCCTTTTACTGTTGGCATGGCTGGTTTGGCAGACCAACGGTATCGTCTTCGTTCTGCTTACAATGCTTTATTGTGTCACCATTCCCTTTACTGTGTTACCCGTTACGGAAAATTTGCCGTATGTGAAGGAAGAGATACGCTACGAGGAGATGCTTGAACGTATCAAACGTCGTGAAGAAATCATTGCCCGAAAATATAACACCTTGAAGGGTGGTGATGAACTATAGTAGTGCCAAAATAACAATAAATAAAAAACCAAAAGAAATGGAGAACAAGAAACCTACAGAAATTATTCAGGTGGATCCGATACCCGAACTGACAACAGTAACGACAGCCGCAGAAGGACTGAACAATATCAATACGCTGGCTGACAGTATTCTGACAACAGTTCATTCGTGGAAACAGATGGAGCGTGACATGCACCAGATGGACGTGCAGTTTAATGCTTATCTGGCAAAACTCGACTCAGAATTGGAGCAGTACAAGATTAGCGCTCCCATTGTCAGTAAGCAGCTTGATCGTGTTAACGATCTTATGTCACGTATCCTTGACAAGGTGGTGGATATGGAAGTCAAGACAAAGCTTGATATGCAAAATAAGAATCGAATGATGGACTCACTCGATTCTTATATTGACAAGATGGCAGAGATGATGGTGAAGCTTCTATAGTTGCCTATTCGTGAATCTCATCTAAAATAGCCTGGGCAGCATTCACGGCCTTGCGGTGATAGAGATAGCCGATCAGCCATCCGATAGCAGCGCCGATGAGCAGAGGGAGTATCAGCAATAGAGGGCTTACTCCTTCGATGGCGTTCTTCAAGGCGAACTCATAGCAAGCCCAGGAGACCCAGGGGATGATGAGGGTCGGGGCGACATAATGCAGCCATTGGTCGTTTTGTTTCTTGAAACGTGCCATGACGTTTGCTACTGTTGTGAAGTCGTCCTTCATGAAGTTCAGCTTATCGACTGGTCGGTGGATATAGTATGTGGCGACTATGCAGACAATCATCATCATGCAGGTAGCGATAGTAAAGGCCAGACTCCACATGCCAGAGAGATAGAGCATCGGATAGATGAGCAGGCACGCACCTCCGCATACATATTCTATAATTTTGGTACTGTTCATGTCTTTTTTCCTGGACTTCATCGTTGCACGTAACAGATGGTCGTTGACGATTTCCTGTTTCTTCAATTGATCCTTGAGGATGGCAAACTGATTGCGCATTTCCTCGAAATTCATTTCTTCCATATTCCTGTAATTTTGATTGTTTACTCTTCACTCTTTACTTTCTTGAGCTGTTCTTTGATGCGAAAGAGTTTCACTCCCACGTTCTTTGCGGTAATTCCCATGACGGCACCAATTTCGTCGTAGCTCATACCTTCCAGCCACATCATTACAATGGCCCTATCTATCAGCCCGAGTTTCCCAATACGCTGATGTAGCTGACGAACCTGTGTGCTGTTGGCATCCTTGTCCTGAAAGAAGTTCACGTCCATCGTCAGAGGCACTTTCTTCACCTCCTTCTTTTTCTTTCGTTCCTGCAGGAGACATGTGTTCAGGGCCACGCGATAGATCCATGTGCTGATTTTGCTTTCTTCACGAAAACTGTCGATGCCTTTCCACATGTTGATCAGCGTTTCTTGAAATAGGTCGTTCACTTCCTCGTCGTCGTGGGAGAACATATAGCAAACGGTGTAGATGGTGCTCTTATGCTCCCGTACCAACTGGGTAAAATACTCTTCTTGTTTCATCGTTTCTTTTTGATGTTTTTATCATTTAGATGCAAGAAGCTATCAAAAATTACAGGAAATCTCAATTATTCTTGAATTTGTTGGGTATTACAGAACTATGGATGAATCTTAGGCGTACAATTAAACCCCGCAAATCTGCGGGGTTTAATTGTCATCTTATTGCATATCATAGACTACTTGCATTATTTTCTTGCCTAACGCATCGGCTTGTTCCATGGTTGCGGCCTCGCTATATACACGGATAATTGGCTCGGTGTTAGACTTTCGCAGGTGTACCCAACAGTCGGCAAAATCAATCTTTACTCCGTCAATATCGTTGACCTTTTCATCCTTATACAACTCCTTAACTTTCTCCAGAATAGCATCTACGTCAGTCTGTGGTGTCAGGTCGATACGGTTCTTTGCAATGAAATAGTTAGGGAACTGTTGACGCAACTCGCTGACTTTGCACTCTTTATGGGCAAGCAACGAGAGGAAAAGGGCAATGCCTACAAGGGCATCACGGCCGTAATGACTCTTCGGATAGATAACACCGCCATTGCCTTCGCCACCGATGACGGCCCCAACCTCCTTCATCTTTGTCGTGACATTCACCTCTCCAACGGCGGCAGCGAAATACTGGCCACCGTGCTTCTCTGTCACGTCACGCAGGGCGCGGGTGGAACTGAGATTTGAGACGGTACTAATGATAGAACCATTTGCCACCGTGTTCTGCAATACGTAGTCAGCAACACTGACCAGCGTGTATTCCTCGCCATACATTGTACCGTCTTCGCAAATAAATGCCAAACGGTCAACGTCGGGATCGACCACAATGCCAAGATCATAGCGACCCTTCTTCAACTCATCCATAATACCCGTCAGGTTCTTCTCCAGCGGTTCTGGGTTGTGAGCGAAGTCGCCATTCGGTTCACTATTGAGTATTTTATAACCAACACCCAGACGCTCCAGCAGTTTTGGCAGGATAACTGCCCCTACAGAGTTGATGGCATCGACGCATACCGTGAAGCGGGCTTGCTTGATGGCCGCAGTATCCACCAGATCCAAATCCAGAACACTCTGGATGTGACGGTCGTCAAAACTGTCGTCCTCGAAATAATGCCCCAGCTGGTCAACATCGGCATAGTCGAAGTCTTCGCGTTCGGCTATGGCAAGTACCTCGGCGCCGTCCTGTGCGGTCAGAAACTCTCCCTCGCTGTTGAGCAGCTTTAGGGCGTTCCACTGGCGTGGGTTGTGAGAAGCTGTGATGATGATTCCGCCATCGGCTCCGCTCATCCGGACTGCCAGTTCCGTGGTAGGCGTTGTTGCCAGACCGATGTTGATGACATCACAGCCCATGCCCATGAGGGTACCGCATACGACATTCTTTACCATCTCGCCTGAGATGCGTGCGTCGCGGCCGACCACAATTTTCAATTTCTCCTTTTTACTTTTTTTGATAAAGGTGGTATATGCTGATGTGAACTTTACAATGTCTAAAGGATTCAGGGTATCACCTGCTCGTCCGCCAATGGTTCCGCGGATTCCTGAAATGGATTTAATAAGTGTCATGTGTAATTATTTTTCTTTTTCCAACGTTAATACATAGAAACAAGGATAGACGTTCTGTTGGGCGTATGCTTGTCCTTGGGAGTGAGGAACAATCATCTTAACCTTAGCTATCTCATCACCAGCAGTCATTGGACGACCAAGGTTTACATAATGCAGGGCCAGCAGGAAAGCATTGGGTACCGCAGTCGAACCGTATGCCGACATCATAAGTCCGGACACGAAAGAACCAGTGATGCTGGCATCAGTACGTTTTACGCTCATCTTGTCAACATATCTGGCATTTATGTCATTGCGCAGTTGCATAGTGTCAGCCAGTATGTTATATTCGGAAAAACGACACAGAACATTCACCGTCTTGTTTTCTCCAAGCCTCTCGCCACAGCCCTTACGCACAACCTGCAGGTAGATGCCCGACTTCTCCAAATAGACATATTCGTTCTTGCTGACATCGGTTGTGCTGTCTTGCTGGACAAATTGTGACTCGGTAATCACCGAAATCTCCTGATTACGGATAAATGCCGTGATGGCGTTACGTTCCTTCTCCTTTTTTTCGCCATACGTCTCATAGTCATTGCAGCTGGTTATCAGCACTGACACCAGCACAAAAAGCAATGCATAAACAGACTTCTTCATATCTTTTCCTGTCTCCAAAAGCTTATTCCTTTTTATTTTCTGCGCAAAGGTACGACTTTTTAATGAAGAATGATGAATGAAGAAAGAAGAAAATGCTGCTACCTTTCAACTTTTTAACTATTAAGCCAGTCAACCCCTTTACCTTTTAACCTTTTAACATCGATTCAAAATGCAGGAAGGCTTGTTGTGTAATCTTGACTGCTTCATCCATGCTGCAGTTGAGTCTGCCGCCAGCAGCATTCAGGTGCCCGCCGCCATTGAAAAATGTTTCTGCCATCTTGTTGCAGGGAAAGGTATCAACGGAACGCAGACTCACCCATACCATATTGTCGCGTTCGGTATCTTCGCGCAACGACACGGAGAGTTTCAGCCCCTTGATTTGTAAGGGCATATTAACGAGTCCTTCAGCATCACCTTTCATGAAATGGAAGTTACGCAGGTCCTGACGGGTCAGCGTGAAGTAACTGGCGTGACGCTGTTGATCGACCACAAGTTTTTTCAGCATCACGTAACCGGTCAGTCGCAGGCGGTTCTCGCTATAGTTGTGATAGACATTCCGATAGATCTTGTCTTTGTTGATATTTTTTGTCAGCAGTTGCGAGATGATGAAGAAGATGTCAGGATTGTTGGAGTTGTAGGTAAACCCTCCTGTATCGGTCATCATGCCACAATAGACGGGCACGGCAAAATGCTTTCCTAAAGCTTCAAAGCCGCCTAACTGCCACACCAGACGGAATACTAACTCGCAGGTCGATGAAGCATCGGGGTGTGAAATGGTGAGTGCTGTCTGCATGTCAGGGTCCAGATGATGGTCTATCAGAATCTTCTTGCCTGCCGCAGCAGTCAGTGTGTCGGCCATCTTGTCTGTCCGTGATGCCATGTTGAAGTCCAGACAACAAATCAGGTCTGCCGTTTTCAGCAACAGGTCTGCATGTTCCTTGTGCTTGTCATAACGGATAATTTTCTCGGTGTTCGGCAACCACTGCAGATAGTCTGGATATTGGTCGGGCACAATGACAACAGAGTCTTTACCCTGACTGCGCAGAAATTCCGCCCAGCCCAGACATGAACCTACTGCATCACCGTCAGGATTCATGTGACAGCAAAGCACGATGGTCGTTGAATCGGCAATTAGTTGTTGCAGGAGCGTCAGCTCCTTATCGGAAAGAATGGGATTTAGCATATTATATATTCAATTAGTAATGTATAATGAGTAATTATGATTACTTTTATAGGGGACCACTCATATCGTAGTGATTACCAGCTTGTAAGTAACCATAATTACTCATTGTTGATTACTAATTATTAGTTCTAAAAGAGTTGATTCGGATAAACGCCCTCATCCACCAGCTGCTGTATGCGCTGAACAGTTGATTCACGGTCGGCAGCGTATGTCACGCCAAACCACTTCGAGGTGGTGTCAAGCACCTTCACTGTTGCCGTCTTTTCATTGATGAGTTTGTTGACCATCAAGGGAATGAAGAATTCCGCCTTCAGGTTCTCCATGTTCTTCGGGTCGCTGAGGAACTCCTTGAACTCAGCCTCTGAATATTCAAAATAGTCGGGTGTGAAACCCCACATGTTCATGGAAACCGGTGTCTTTTCATCGACAGCCACCCAACGGCCTTCCTCATCCTTATAGCGAATGGCTTCTGTTGCAGCACCTGCATTGGAGCCATCCTCGGCACAGCGTACAATCTCCGTACGTTCTACAACGGTAGTGAGATGACCATCAGCGTCTGTCGAACAGATACCACGGGCTACCGTACCATTCTCACTCAATGTATTACCAACGCGGAATCCCACCATGGCATACTGGTTCTTGGCACCTTCAGGAAGCTCGGCCAGGAACTTGCCAATGACCTTGAAGGCATCGCGGTTGTAGAAGTCGTCACAGTTGATGACACAGAACGGTTCTTTGATGACGTCTTCACCCATCAGCACCGCATGGTTGGTGCCCCATGGCTTCTGACGTCCTTCGGGAACACTGAAGCCTTCAGGTAGTGAGTCGAGTGCCTGGAAGCACAGCTCACACTTTACCTTGCCTTCGTATTTGGCGAGGATCTGTGTGCGGAACTGTTCTTCGAAATCCTTGCGGATAACCCAGACAATCTTACCGAAACCAGCCTCGATAGCGTCATAAATACTATAGTCCATGATGGTTTCTCCGTTAGGACCCAGTCCGTCGAGCTGTTTTAGACCACCATAGCGGCTACCCATACCGGCTGCCAATAGAAATAATGTAGGTTTCATTTTATTCGATGTTTTGATTTGAAAATCCTTTCGACCTTCAGAACAAGCGCCCCTTCGGGTCGGGCGGAAGTTTTATGCTGTTGTTTCTTTCTTCTTGTTGGCTAATTCCTTGATTTTGTCCTTCCCCTTGAAGGCAAACAGCCAGATAAGCAGACCGGCGATGACCAGCAGGGTAATACCCAATAGCGGACGGTAGAAGATCCATGCTACGGCAATGACGATGAGCGACCACACGACACCAACGACAGTGCAGACGATACCTACACCGAAGCCCACGATGTTCGATACGAATGGAACGACCTTCAGCACCGTCTCAATAATGCCAAAGATGCTCTTCAGTCCGATGATTACCATGAAGGCGCCCAGCAGGCGGAAGATCCACTTCATCATGTTGTTGCTGCTCTCAGCAGCATCAACCATCTCCTCGCCGGATTTTTTACCCATTGTAAGTTTCTGGAATGTCTCCTTGTTCTTTGCTTTATAAGGCTTGAAGCTATCACCATCGACCACAGCCATAATGGATACCTTGGCTGGCATTACCTTAACGAAAGTGACGCGTACATCGCCCACCTCAGGAGAACCGGGAACGCGACCGAAGTACAGCATGTTACCTGCCTGGTGTACATACTCCAGCTCAACTTTATTTGCAGAATGGGCCATCAGACTGTCAGTGGCTGCCTTGATGGAATCTGCCACTGCTTTGGCGGAGTCAGAGAGTACAACATTCTCAACGGCAGGCTGAGTATTTACAGGTGTTGCCTGAGTAGAGGTAGTTCCATAGAACCGCTCATAAGCTGTCTTTGTACTCTGGTTAAGTTGTTTCAGCAAGTCTTCGGCGATAGCCAGTTCCATGTCTTCATATGAAGTTATACTCGTAATCTGACTTGAGTTGAGCTTATAGGCACCGAATGATACATTTTCTGCATACAGTTCCAAAGGATCAATGGTAGTCAGTACAAAGTTCTTGTTCTGATAAGCAGGGTCTTTGAAGTCGGATGATTCTTCGGGTTCACTTACCCACGCTTTCGTATAAGTATAGGTAGTTTTTGTTTCCTGGCTGCCACCCAGTTTGTCTTTCGATTCACTGTGTTCCTCCTGCACCCACTGGTAGTATTCCACTTTTCGTGTAAGTGAAATAGCTTTAGCACCTATGCCGAACTGTGAATCTGACAGAGAGTCTTCAGTAGTGGCCATGGCTGTGGCATGTATCAGTTCTCCGTCCAAGGCTGCATTTTTCTTGTTCGGGTTTTCCATTTCCACGTAATTGTCCCTTACCTCGTCAAGCATGTCGCTCGTACGAACGGTACGCCCTTCGTTCCACCACAGCAGGACAGTTCCTGCAATGAAGAGTAAAATGCCGAAGCCAATACCTCCGCACGAACTCTTTACTCGCGAGCCATAGCTCGTTGTTTTTGTTTCTGTGTATGCCATAATAATTTACAATTTGACGATTTACTATTTACGAATTCTCTCTTATTCTTTTACTTTTTATTACTTCAATCCCCTCCATGTTCCAACAATGTTCTTGCACTGTGTGTAGCAAGACGGACAATTATAGACCTTGTAGAGTCCGTTGCCATCGGGTTTGAAGATCTCCACTTGACGCTGCTCGGTGTCCCAGCCCTTGGCTAATATATATATAAAAGTATCGGTACCGCCAGTTACCTGTTGCGGTTTATTGACCGAGGCACACATCTCTACGGTATAGGGATACGACGGGGTATAGGCATTCTTGGACGTTGCGCCCTTCAACAGGGCAGCTGCCATGTAACGCTGCGTATAGCTGTCACTGTAGTCACCGTTTGTCGGCAGCTTGGTCTTCAGGATACGAATGATACCGCTTACGGTAGCAGAGCTGTTGCAGATGAGATGGAAACACTGCTCGCCGACCTCAGCATCCCGTGCATACATTTCTATGGCCATGGGAATCATGGCTGCTGTACCTTGGATGCTACGGCCTAACAGCCCTTTATAGACAGCTTCAAACTCCTGATAGTCGGAGGGAACATGGGTGAACGTTACGGTAGCAGTGGCTTTCTTCAGCGGAGAACGCACCAGGGCGTTAGTCTTGATTTTTCCATTCACGGTGTAGGTGTGTCCACCATACGTCATGCTGTTGCCGTCGTTCTGGGCCATAACGGCTACTACGCAGAACAAGGCGACCAACAACAGGGTCATTCTTCTGTTTTTCTTCATAAGTTTTACGGTTTGATTGTTATTTCGATGTGCAAAGATAATGTAATTTGAGCGAAAAGCCAAACATTATTGTAAAAAAGTTAATATCAGAATCAGAACGGATAGCCGATAGCGAAGTGGAGTGTTTGGTCACGTGAGAAACTGCGGGCATTGAAATAACCACTTCTTTCTGTCGCCTCGTATGGCAAGTGCAGACCGATACCCCAGTCTATGCGTAGCACGAGAAAGTCGAGATCGTAGCGCAGGCCAATACCTGTACCGACAGCCAACTGATCAAAGAACTTTGAGAAACGGAACTTCGAGTTGGAATAAACGATTCGATAGGCATCTTCTATTTCTATATCATCATCGGTAGAGAAGTAACCCAAGTCATTTAAGTTCCAGACGTTTCCAGCATCCACGAACAACGCACCGTAGAGATTTCCGAAGAGCTGGCGCCGGTATTCAGCATTGAATATCAGCTTGAGTGATCCGTTCTGAAAGATATACGAAAACTGACGGTTGTTGAAGTAGTCATAATAGCCGCCAGGACCTACGGAGCGGACACTGTAGGCACGTATGCTGTTAGCTCCTCCTACGTAGAACATCTCATTAAGGGGTAAGGTCTCACTGTTGCCAAAGGGGAAAATGATACCGCCATTGAAATGAGCCACGAATTGTGACTGTAGGTCAAGTTTCCATGTTTTGGTAAAGTCGGTTTCTAAACGGATGAACTGTGAATAAGGGTTTTTAAATAGCTTCTTATCTACTTCGTTCCATTTGCCGCGTCCCAAAGCCATGAAAGCGAGTGAGGTCAGGTTGCCCGATTCGGCAATTGTGGTCTCCCAACGTATGGGATTACGGACGGTAGAAGGACTGGAATAAGTATATGTATAACGCATTTCCGGGATGCAATAATCTTCCATAGTGGCAGCCAGATAGAGATTTTTGGCCATGATGGAGTCAAACTCGTCAGTGCTGCTGTTGATAAACTGGTACTTCACCGTAATCGGCGAAAACTCATGACGGCTGCTCTCGCTGGTCTGCCAGCGATAGGTCAGTTCTCCGGAATTGACGTGCATCTTATAGTATCCGGGTCGGCGGATGATGTCGGTAGAGAGCTTGACCAGCGTGGTAGGGGTGGAGTAGAAGCGGCGTCGGCGGATACGGCGTCCCTGACTGTCAAGGCGTGGACTGCTGTTATTAAAGAAGGGAGCAATGATTCGTGGAAACTCAATACTGGCATCGGCACCATAGTTGTAGTTGCTCATGTCCGAACCGCCGCTGGTGCTCCACTCGTAGGAGCCGTGCAGGTTTATGTCAATCTTCTCACCTCCATGAAACGCATTACGACGTGTCAGACCGAGCTTTAGCTCTGGGCCGACTCGTCCGATGGTACGACCGTTGAAATTGGTTTCCACATAGAAGTCGTAGGGCTTGTCGAAGGTGCAGTTGACCGTCACGTCGAGTGAGTCGCTGACAGAGCCTTCTGTGCCTGCTGGCCGAGGAGTGAACTGCATGTCTATCATAGAGAAAAGACCTGTGGCGTTCAGTTTCGATACAGACTCCAGATAGCTGTCGTAACTATAGGCTCGGCGGGGGCGGATCCTCATGGCTGACATGATGAAGCGTGGGGCTATAGGGGGCTTCTTCCCGTTGTAACGGAGTTTGAAGGTACGTCGTACCAAGGAGTCGGTATATTGCTCACGTGCTGACTTGCGTAGGTTGATGTTAACACGGCCGATATACCAGATACGCTTGGCCACCTCCGGCACGTCGTTTTCCAGCTGAAGGCGCAGTTGGGCGCGTCCGGGAACGGCAAACGTGTCGGCCAGATAGCCGGCATAGCCCGTCTGGTAGTAGTAATAGCCGTTGTTGCGGAAGAGCAGTGCCAGACGGTTACGCTCTGCATCAAGGTCTGCTACATTGAAGGGATCGCCAGTATGTAGCATGGCCTCGTCTGACGTGGCACTTATGAGACTGTCAGCATCGGCGGGAAAACCGATATACTCCAGCGTGTCGATGGTAAACAGATGTCCCATATCGACAAAATAGGCAATCTTGGCTTTTTGCGGATTCTTCTGCGTCACAACGTCATACCCGACATTTCCATGAAAATAGCCGTGTTTATAAAGCAGTGACTGCGCGACGGAAGCACGCAGTTCCGGATTAACCTGACTCATTAGGACAGGAGCCTTTCCGAAGGTGGAGGTCATCCATTTCGAGAAACCGCTCTCTCCTTTGGAAAAGAGGTTCCACACCCATAGGCCGGGGGCAAAGCGTGTCCGGTAGTATGAACTGCCAAAGAGCGCACCATTGGGAGCAGTAGCCAGTGCCGCCTCTATCTCTTCCTTTGTGGAAGCGGCATAGTTGCTGCCGTCATCATCATTGTATTGTATCTTCTTCAGACCGACAAACAGCTGGTCACCTTCTGGGATGCCGTTCGTCGTGGAACAAGACGAGAGAAGGAGGAGAAGAAGAAATCCTACCCCTAACCCCTCCACAAGGGAGGAGAATAAGTGCTGTGAGAGGAATCTATCTGTGATTCTGCGGAATGCTGTCATTGTTCTGTTGTGTGTCGTTATGCTGTTGCGGGACGCTGTTCCGTTGCAGGTTGCCGGGTATGGGCTGCAATGTCGTTGTCTTGAACTGGAACAGCTCGTTGAGGCTGTTGAGCTTACGACGCCAGATAAATCCGACGCCATAAAGCTGTGTATATCCGTCGAGCCAGTCGTAGGAGTTGTTCTGATAGAACAGACTGACGTACTTGTTGGCGGTGTTATCCAGACGGTACTCCAAGGTGACGTTGTCGAGGAATGACTTGTTCTGGTTCTGCATCTCTGCACCAGTTGATACCTTGCCGCCCACAATCACTCGTAACCGGTTGTTCCAGAAACGCTTGGAGAAACGGAAAGAATAGTCGGTATGTGTGGCGCCAGAGGCATCGGTAGTATTGTCCATGCCGATGCTCAGGTCGAGTGTGCGAAGTGCACTTCCTGTCAGATTATTGATTTCACTGTTCAGGAACGAGTTGAGCGCAGAGTTCATCGTGATGTTACCAGTGTTAGAGTCATCCAGATACATGCCTGTGGTAAGCATGGAGACAGCCAGCTTGCCGCGTTGTTCAGTGGGCATGGCCAACAGTTCCCCGTGTAGCTGCATGTCTTGTGGCGCGTCAAGGGTGAACTCCAGTCCCATGTCAGCAAGTGTCTTGGTGATGATTACACCGCAGTTGAAATTGACTGCCCGGCTGGAACCGTCATCGCCAGTGACCGTCGCCTTGACTTGTTCGGTAGCGGTGATGTTAAGCGTTGGATTCATGACGTCGCCCGTGAACTCGATGTAGCTGCCGTTCTGTATGGTGAAGGTCTTGAGTGGGATGATAGGCAGTGAGTACTTCATCTCACCATTGCTCAGCGTGTATTTACCCATCAGTCGCAGGTTCTCTATGGGGTTGTAGGTCATGCGCAGCGTACCCCCGCCCATCAGATCGACATAGTTGGACTGGTCGGCATTGAGATAGGCAATGATATGCGCTCCCTGCGACACGTCAATGGTCAGGTTCATGTTGAAGCCTGAGAGCTGCGGACGGCTGACAACGGCACGAGTGGTATCGCTGAAATCCACAAACGTTACCAACTCGTTCAGTTGGTTGTCGGTGGTTAACGGTGAGTCACGTAATATATAGCCCATATCGGTAGTTCCCAAAACATCGAGACGTCCACGCATGGTCAGATTGTCGAGGGTGCCCTTCATTTGTCCAAGGAAGTTGACGTATGCCTTGCCGTAGGCTTCTGAACGTACGGTCTTACGGGAATTGATAAGCAGGAAATCACGGGCACGCATTCTGACATTCATTGCTATGTTGTCAAGGTCGGAGAAGTCGATGTCGCCCATGATGTTCAGCGGATTCTCATTATAGGCATACATGGTGAAGTTCTCCAACAACAGGTGGGAACCGACGATACGCACGGGGTCATTGTCGAAACGCAGTCGGATGCCGTATGGCTCACTGAACAGGAACGACGAGTCGAGTAGCACCTCACCGTCAATCTGCGGACGACTCATGTTGCCCTTCACTGTCAGCTCGCCTTCTGCATAGCCTTCCAGACCGATCAGCTGGTCGGGCATGAAGCCGTTGATGATGTTAAGCGGGAAGCGGCTCATGGTGAATACACCGTCCATTCGTCCACCGTCGGTACTGTAGTAGGTACCGCTGAGCATGCCAACCTCCTGATCGTCCTTGATAAAGCGGGCTTCAACGGCATGGGCGTCGTCGCCTTTCTCCAGATAGATCAGTTCGGTACTGATGTTACCCAGCATGCTTTTTTCGTAGCTCAGGTCATGAACGGCAAGGTCGCTGACCACAGAGAAACGGCCCTGTTCGTCCTGTACGACATGGAAGTCGCCGTTCAGCAGTCCGCCCATGTGGGGTAGGGAGTAGGGGAAGACGGAAGTTAACTCCCCTAAGTTCAGACGGTTTACGCTGACCGTCAGGTCTTGCATATAGGGGGAGTCGTCATCGTCTGAATAGACTTTCAGACCTGTTCCGTCGTCTGATATCAGATCGACCTTTGCCTTGATGCGGTTGTTCGGACCGAGGAAGATGAAGTTGTCGGCATTCAGGTTAAACTCCTTATAGCCTATGGTAGGACGTTCAGGAACGAGGTGTAGGTTGATGCCGGTCTCTAACAACTCGGCATTGGCACCAAGCCGTACGCCCAAACGGTCGTCTGCATCATAGAAGCGCAAGCCGACGACGGCACCTTTATGGTGAACGGCTCCGTCGAACGTGGCTTTGAATACCATCTGCGGATTGCGTTTGTTGTTCTGTATGCGTCCGCTGAAACTGATGTGCCGCTCTGTAATCCGTCGTCCGCTTTCCTTTGTGATGACTTGGAAATCGATGGTGTCTATGCGGTTGCTGTCGGCTACCAGTGAATAGAGGTGGCCACGACCGTTAATACCGCTCTCTGGCGAGGTGGTCAGATCTATAAAGAGGTCTTTATATGCGAACCCCTGCTTACGCAACACTGTCATCAGGGGATTATCGGCTCCGCTCTTGAAGTCGATATGCATGGTGGGCAGCATGCTCAACAGTTCCGGCTGGTTGATGGAACGTTGTTCCCATTGTTCGGAAGCCTCCTTGCCGAGTGCCGTTATCTGGTTGAGTAGTTGCTCGTAGCCGCCGCTGGCCTTCAGGTTCATGACGATGTCGCCGCTCATGAGGTGTGCCCAGGTGGTGTCTCGGTTAGTCGTTGCATCAATGGAGATGTCTGTCGGACGGTAGGATCGATGAGAGTCCTGGATGCTTAAGTCGCTGAAGTAGCCTTGCACGCGGTGGCTGTCCTTCAGGTCGGAAGTGACGTCGATATGTCCGCACAGGCCTATCTCCAACGAGTCTTCGGTCAGACGCAGGGCGCGGAGATCGACCTTGTTCAGTTCGGCACTGATCGTAGCATCAAGCTTCTTGGTTGATAGCAGTGCGTCGATGTTCACCGTACCATCCGCCAATGCGTTATGGGAAATGACATTGGCCTGCGCCCTGCCGTTACGCAACACAGCATCGGCTTTCATGTCGGTGATGTTCCAGTGTCCGTAGTGTAGCTGTCGGATGTCGGCGACGGCATCCAGCCGACTGCCAGGATGTAGGAAATCGGTGCCACTGCCGTCTATCGATACATCGGCACTAAGCGTGTAGATGGAGTCGCGGGGCATGAAATCGTGGATGTTCAGGTCCTGAATCTTCAGATCGGCCTGATATTGCATGGTGCCGGCAGTGTTCACATAGCCTTTTGCCTTGACCGTCCCGCTGCCTTCACGGGCGATGAAGTCTGCATCGTAGCGGGAGCCGTCAGCCTTGACTCGACCGTCAATGGTGATGCCGCGGGGAACAACATAGGCCTGGGATTTAGGATTTGAGCCCTGCGGCTGCATGGCGGCAAGGAGGAAGTCGAGGTTTTCTGTCTTGCCGTGTAGCTCCACATCTGCCTTCAGGCGGTTCAGGTCGTTGAGGTTGGCACCGGTGCCCTCGGCTTCCAGTCGGAAGGCAGTGGGCAGATCAACCACCAGACCCGTGAAGTCTGCCTGTTCCATATTGCCGTTCAGAGAGCCTCGGATGGTTAATGGATGGTTTGGCCAACCCTGTCGCATCGCCTGTGGCACCCCGGCCATGAACCGTAGCAGGTCTTGCTTGCCCAACTGGGCGTTAAGTCGCATCCTCACTATCCCCTCATGTGTCTCATCAGCCCCATTAGCCTCATGAGCCCCATCAGTCCCATAATAATAATAATCCACCTCTGCCTCAAGGTCGCTGTCAGTAGTCCGCAGCACGGCATGCGGCAGACTGACACCCGTCGAGTCCATGCTGAAGGCTCCTCGTAACTCCTTTACCTCCAAGCCGCTTCTGTCACGCATGGCGATCTGGTTCACGTTCAGGTAGAGCCTCGGACTCTGGAACATAATGCTGTCGATATCTATCTGTACACCTGTCAGGTCAATATGGTTAAAGTCGAACCCCTCAGCAGCATCGCTGTCCGCAGAGTCTTCCCCTTCTTGCGAGGGGCAGGGGGAGGCTTTATATGCCAGTCGGCTGTCGCTGACCACGAAGCGTCCGACGGTGTAACGTTCGTTTTCCAAATCGACAACACCCTCGTAGGCAGAGGCACGTTCCAGCCAGGCATTGATGTTCAGCGTGTCGCCCGGCATGTGCAACGCTACCTCCGACTGGTGGATGGTCAGACTGTCGGCATAGATTTTCCAGAGCGTTTTGGTGGTTGATGTATCGGGAATGACTGTATCTACCAGAGCGATGTCGATGTGTGCTCCGTCGAGTGTCGCTCCATTCAGGTCAATGGTCTGTTTGTCCAGGTCGATACCCCGGCTGGTAAGGAACAACCGTTCCAGTTCACCGTGTATCTTGGCGGAGGCTATCAGGTCGGAGGTATTCAGGCGGGTGTTCGTGATTTCCAGCTCGTCGATGACCACACGCTTCCGCAACAGCGGAAGCAGCTCTACATCGACGGTCAGGTGTTCTACGTCGGCAATGGTATCCGAACCCTGTATCATCCGGAAACCGTCAATGCCCAAATCCAGGGGAAACTCCAAGTTGACGTGGTCGATGCTGATCTGCATGCCGGTCTTCTCACTGGCATACGCTGTCACCTGCCGTACCACCCAGTTCTGTACGGGCGGCAAGTATATCAATATGGCAAGCAGTAGAAACAGCAGCACGGGTGCCAGAAGCACCGCCACTATCCACTTGAGTTTCTTCTTCATTTTAGAATTTATAGTCTATACCTACACCAATCACGTGGTTGGTACGGCTATACACGTCGGTACCGGCAATACCTGTGCCCAGGTAGTTGTCGCTTTTGACGGTGTAGTCACTATATAATGAACAGAAGTAGCTGATGTTCAGACGCAGGTTGTCTGTCAGGTTGACTGCACCGCCCAGTCCTATGCTGTAGCTGTCGCAGGCAAATGACGTGTTGGCCATGTACTCGTCGGACAGACCGTAGTCGGTACGCTGGCCGCCGCAGCTGACGGTAAACTTGTCGTTGATGTCATACTCTATACCAGCCAGGAACTCATGAGTGCCGTGTTCCAGTGTCTCCTGACGGTTGTTACCCATCTTTGCATTCTTGTCATCGAAGAAATGATACTCCAGTGCACCGCGAAGCCGTGGCGTGAACTCATAGCCTACAGCCAGCGTCAGCAGTGCCGGCATGTCGTAACGTGTTTCTACACCGTCCTGGTAGGGTGTTGTCTTCGCATCGAGTGTCTGGGCAATAGCCTGCAGGGTGGCTACACCGTTGACTGGGTCGGTAGCAATAATGGCCTGTTGCAGCCCCTGTCCCATGGAAGCCTCTAACTGGTTAGTGGTGTTGGTGGTGTTAATCTTTGTCCGCCACTCGTAACGGGCGGCTATGGTAAACGGGCCCTGATGGAAGTCAACGCTGACGATGGGTGTAAAGCCCCATGCCCGCTGGTCAACGTCAAGCTTCAGACCTACCAGGTCACCAAGTGCAGGATGCTGATCGGCAATGACGTGACCACGATAGTAGCCGTCATAGTAATTGGCACGCAGACCCACGGCAGCGGCTAAGAAGTCTGTCAGCCGATAGGCTACGTTCAGCTGTCCGCCATAGATATACTGCTTGCCCTTCATCTGGGATGACAGTTTGTACTGGTCGGGCGTAATGCCCTTGGATGCCAGCATCGACCCTAACATCACGTTGAACATAGGCACGCCCTCGTCATACTTTACGAAGCCGCCGCTGCCCACAATGCCAATCATGGTCGAAATGGCCAGGCGGTCTTTCTTATATGCGGCGAACAAGGCAGGAACGATGGGGGCAGATGCCTTGCCCTCGAACTTGTAGGTCTGGCTGCCATACATGGTCTGCAGTAAAGGGAATGTGGTCTCAATATCACGGTTTTGCCAGGGCTTCTGGAAGTTTAGCGACATCTGCCAGCCTTCGTAACCCCATACCAGTCCGGCTGGATTGGAGAATGCAGCATCAATCTGAAACGTTGTACCACGTGCAAACATACGGTCAAAGGCAATGTGGTAATTGGTATTGGTCATGATTCCACCGGCCCTGACCGTCAGGACAGCAGCGGTGAAAAGCACGGAAAAGAACAGTTTTTTATTCATATTTCTGTAAAATAATGGTTTAAGACTGCAAATATAATCATTTATTTGCAATATCCACTATTTTATCAGACATTTTTTGCAAGTGACTGCCATAACGCATCGTCTGGGACGGGAGCCTCTATACAAATCGGCTCTTTGCTCACTGGGTGGACAAACTCCACACGACGGGCCAGCAGCGAGATGCTGCCATCGGGGTTTGAACGTCGCGCACCATACTTCAGGTCGCCTTTGATGGGACAGCCGATAGCTGCCAACTGACAGCGTATCTGGTGGTGACGGCCGGTCATCAGCTGCACTTCCAGCAATGCATAGTGGTCTCCTTGGGTCAGCATACGGTAGCGCAGCATCGCCTTCTTTGCCTTAGGCACCTCATGGTCGTAGGCATAGCTCTTGTTCTGCTTCTCGTTACGCACCAGCCAATGCTCCAAGGTCTGCCATTGTCCGTTCTTGCGTCCCTCTGGTAGCAAGCGGCAAGCCGAGCGGTCCGTTGTCGTTCTTGCGTCCCTTCGGTCTTCCGTCCTGCTGGCTGACGGCGTGCCTCCCCTATGGGGGGAGGGTAGGAGGGGGCTTATCGCCCAGTACGTCTTATGTACCTCGCCCTCGGCAAACATCTTGTTCAACCGCGTCAGTGCCTTCGACGTCTTGGCAAACACCACGACTCCGCTCACCGGCCGGTCCAGACGATGGACGACACCCAGAAAGACGGCACCTGGCTTGTGGTACTTCTCCTTCAGGTAGTCCTTTATCATATCAGAGAGGGGGCGATCGCCAGTCTTGTCGCCCTGCACGATCTCCCCGCTCTGTTTATTGACAATGATAATATGGTTGTCCTCGTAGATAACTTGCATTATCGTCATTCATAAAAGCCCCTCTCTATCGGAGAGGGGTTGGGGTGAGGCTATTACATATTCATTCCACCGTCAACCTGAATGACCTGTCCCGTCACATAGCTTGACATGTCGGAAGCCAGGAACGTAGCAACGTTGGCGATGTCCTCTACTGTACCGCCACGGCGCAGGGGGATCTTCTGGATCCACTCCTTGCGGATGTCGTCGGGCAGAGCCTGTGTCATTGCAGTGTCGATGAAGCCTGGAGCAATGGCATTGGCCCGGATGCCTCGACTGCCAATCTCCTGACCGATAGACTTTGCCAGTGCGATGAGGCCGGCCTTCGAGGCAGCATAGTTGCACTGTCCGGCATTGCCATGAACACCTACGACGCTGGCCATGTTGATGATAGAACCACCCTTCTGGCGCATCATGATTGGTGTGCATGCATGGATGAAGTTGAATGCCGACTTCAGGTTCACGGCAATCACGGCATCCCACTGCTGCTCTGTCATACGCATCATCAGACCGTCCTTTGTGATACCGGCGTTGTTCACCAGGATATCGATGGAGCCGAACTCAGCCTTGATCTGGTTGACCACTTCCTCTGTCTGTGCAAAGTCAGCGGCATTCGAGGCATAGCCCTTGGCCTTGACACCCTTGGCGGCAATCTCTGCCTCGGTCTGCTGACCGTTCTCGTCAATCACCAGGTCCGTGAATGCTACATTGGCACCCTCTTCGGCAAACTTAAGTGCGATAGCTTTTCCGATACCGCGTGCAGCTCCAGTTACCAGAGCTGTCTTTCCTTCTAATAATCCCATACTTTATATATTAAATATTAAAAACTATACATTATATATTATTATATAGACCGAGCGATCCGTTCTTGCGTCCCTTTGGTAGCAAGCGGCATAGCCGAGCGGTCCGTCGTCTGTTGTCCGTTGTCTGTTGTCCTTTCTTATCTCGTCCGCTTGCCCAGTGCACTATACACAATCTTTGCTACCTGCGGCTTCGTGGCTTCTTCTGTCATGCCGTGGGCGATGCGGCCATATATATAGGGAACTTCCAGTCCTTTGATACAATAGTGCGTGATGTCTGCTACCAGATCAACATTCTCGATGTCGAACTCGCCGTCCTCCTTACCTTCTGTAAACACTTTGCGGAACAGTTCTATCTCGGCATCGTCGAAGTTCTTGCGGACTTTCTCCACCATCCAGATGTTGCGGAAGAACTCAGCACGGAGGTTACCGTTGCGGACCACCGTCTCACGAATCTGACTCAAGTGGGTATATATCAGCTCTATCACCTTTTCCTGCGGACGAATCCTCTTCGCAGCAACCTCGTCGAGCTTGTCGCTCAGACGCTCCAGCTCCGATTCAATCACTGCATAGTAAATATCCTCCTTCGACTTAAAGTATGTGTAAAGCGTTCGACGGCCTTTGCCCGATGCCACGGCAATGTCGTTCATCGTCGTGTTCTCCAGTCCGTTCTTGGCAAACAGCTGTCGGGCCACGTCAACCAGTTTTTGTCTTGTCTTAGATATTGACATAACTCAATCCTCCCAAACTATCAATATTGCACATAACTTTTACGTGTGCAAAATTAGTCATTTTATTCCGAATAAACAAATATTTCAAGAAAAATAAAGCAAATATTTGCATAATCCAAAAAAAAGTCGTACCTTTGCAGCGCTTTTCGAGAAAAAGCACATTAACATCGCGGAGTGGAGCAGTTGGTAGCTCGCCAGGCTCATAACCTGGAGGTCGCATGTTCGAGTCCTGCCTCCGCAACTAAAAAGCAACCTTCGGGTTGCTTTTTTTGTTGCTCAGGACTCGACCATGCTCCCGGTCGCAGTTCTTGCGTCCCTTCGGTAGCAAGCGGCAAAGCCGAGCGCGAGTCCTGCCTCCGCAACAAAAAGAAGCCCGATTTGTCGGGCTTTTTTGTGCGACGTGGTTTACCTGCGTTGGTCGCAGTTCTTTGACTTTCCCCCTTGATTTATGTTAACAAAAACGTGAATGGTCGGCAAAATTTGCTGAAAAGCGTTAAAAAGTTTGGCTGGTAAGGATAATTGCCGTACCTTTGTGCGCGATAACAATAGTATGGCGCTGAATGTCTCGTGGCGAGACGGCTGTACTTAAAAAGGAAAAGTATGATGAGAACAGTAAAGATTGTTTTATTGACAGTATTTATGTTTAGCATCATCCCAACCGAGGGTTCAACATCGGGCCCCACCCTTCTGACCTCAGTGCTACCAGAAGACATAGAGCCAGAAGAGGGGATGACTGAAGAAGTAAGCTCATCTGATGTAGATTGGAACGCTGTGATGGATGCTATCATCCAGGTGGAGAGTAGGGGCAACGCCCGTGCCGTGAACGGCAATCAGGTAGGAGCCATGCAGATTACTCCCATTTGTGTTCAAGAGTGCAACACCATCCTCAAAGGGCGGAACCAGAGTAAGCGTTACACGCTCAACGACCGCTACAGCGTAAAGAAGTCCAAAGAGATGTTCATGATTATCCAATCTTATCACAATCCCGGTAACGACGTAGAAGTTGCCATCCGTTCCTGGAACGGTGGTCCTCGTTACTCAAAGAAACGCACTCAACGTTATTATGAGCGTGTGATGAGCGAAATGAAGTAGAAGATTATTTCATTCTTATTTAAAAAGCGCGAGCAGTCAACCGACTACTTGCGCTTTCTTGTTTTCTCCTTATGGGATGGAGTCACATACCAGCGACGCAGCATACTCGCAGATTTTCTCCAGACCTTCTCCGCTCGGTGTGGCATTGTCGCCCGACGAATAGATCTTCCCTTGCTCAAACACTGCCGAGAAATGCCACATGTAGCCGTCAAGTACCCTAAATATGGGTTTGTACATCTCCTTGTACTTGTACATCTTTTCTTCCGTGATGATACGTACAAACCCATCGACTTCCTCCGCTGTCAGCTTCTTCTGCAGCAGCGGACCGTACGGCTCTTTCTTGGCACGCAGCATCACGTCGCCGTTTGCCTCCGTTGTCAGCTTTACCTCATACTGGCGCTCGGACCTCATTGTGCTCCGCCTATATTCCAGCTTCAGCAGTTTTCCCTCAGGCATCGTCTGAAACGCTGAACAGCCGCCGAACATCGCTCCCATCATGCTACCGATCACTCCTGCCATTACACTTTTCCACTTCATAAGTTTATCAAAAATGTTTATGCTTATTTGTTGTTGCAAAGATACAAAGTTTTTCTGAACCTTCAAATAAATTGATAGCTTTTTTCCCTTTCTCCCCTCCCTTGGGGAGGAGATGGGCTCTTAAAAATCATCGGGAACGGATACACACTGTGTGCATCCATTCCCGATGAATAAGAACTATTGAGATTCGATGAACCAGTCAATGGTTATAATAAACCGCGACCATTTTAAATGTTGTCCTCCTCGTCTTCATCGTCTTCGAAGTAACCAGGAGCAAGAGAGTTACCTGCATTACCACCAGAACCATGCATTTTCAGAGAACTCTCCAGTAGCTTTGCTGTCTGAATGCTTACCATGATGATCGATGGATTGATATATTTTTTCTTCATAATTTGTTCCTTTCTTATTATGTTTAACTTGAACTGTTCGTGAGCTTTAGTATTGCCGCCACCCGAACCCTTATTCGGGCGGCAGCAAATTATTCACTCTTCACTCTTTATTCTTCACTTAACAACGACCTTGAGCTTTCAGCTCGAGCTCGCTCACGCTCGATAAAGCATGAGCAAGCTCTGCTTTATTCTCACTTAATCACGACCTTCTTTCCGTTATGGATATAGAGACCCTTTGTCGGATTCTCAACACGGCGACCAGACAGATCGTAGAAGAGACCATCGTTCAGTGTACGCTCAATGTTCTGGATGCCAGTAGCTTCGCCATTGATGGCGAGGAACGGAGCCAGTCCATCGGGAGCAGCCAAGAATGCCTTGTGTGCTGCCAAAGTCTTTTCAGCCTCGCTTGCGCTAGTAACGTTGAGTTTGTAGAAGCCTACACCATCATTACCATTCATAAAGATATATGGAGTGTAATTGCCAAAAGTCTCGTCATATCCTGTAATAACATAATTATTGTCACAGCTACCAATCAGCTTGTTGCCAGTAACATCTTGCATTCCTAATTCTGCCTTATCGAATGACGGACATACACTGTAGTCTCCAGCATTACCCTTAATCAAGATACCAGTTCCAGCAGGAAGCTGTACGACACCAGCAGGAATCAGAGGATTTGTGGTTGCATTTAACTTTGTCAATGCTGCGTTACTGCCATCTGCTGCTGTTACAATATAGACCTCAAGACTCTCTCCATAGATTGCATAAGGCTCAGCATTTGAGTAGGTTGCCCAACCTGCACTGGTAATAGTGGCCTTGTCCATCTCATCACCATTTGCAATTAAGAAGGTACCATTGGTTTGTTCTGCCAAAGCAGTGGGGTTATAAGCCAAATACACTGATGTTCCGCTAAAGTCACTTGATAATTTCCAAGAATAAGGAGACAAAGCAGATGTTGCACCTGTATAATCCTTGTGGTTCTCAACTAACCAATTTTCACCGTTAGTTACAGGACGTATCAGCTTGTTCCAATCCACGATAGTAGGATTAGTCGCATCATTCTGATCAATAGCATTGCTTGGTGCAATGATGAATTCTGTATTAGCAGCATTTCCACCAATCGTAAATACAAAGTATCCGCTAATTGCTACAGTAAGAGGAACAGCTTGATTGTAAGTCCATTCTCCTGTGCCTACTTTTGCAAAAAGAACATAGGCCTCTAACACATTCTTGAATGTTCCTCCATCGTAGAATGGCAGATTAGCCGTTTGTTTTCCATTATTATTATTAAATATAATGTAATCGGGCTTAATAGTGGATGAGAACTTGTACACATTGTATCCATTGTACTTCTCTTCTTGCAATTCAGTGTCGTCACCAGGCCATGCTTCTGTCACAGGTGTATCTGTGCCGCCAGTGGTCGTCCAAGCATAAGCTTTGATATTACCCCAGCCTTCACCATCAACAAAGTAATAGGTATAAATGCGTGCATCTTTTCCAACGATGTTCAGTGTCCAGCCGGCTGAAGCATCAGTGCTTTCTGTCCATGTAGCAGTAATAGTATAGGTTGTAAAACCTGAATTTGCGTGATTCAGTGTGATGTTATCTCCTTTAGTCGAGCCCAGAGTAATCAAAGTGGTAGGAACAGCCGCTACAGTTAACTCCTGAGTGCCGAGCCATATTCCATCATTAATGTTCAGTTTGAAACCCTGATCTACCTCAACTGCTGAAAGATCGAGGGTGCCAGTATATGTAAAGCCTTCAGCGGCTTTGGTTAATGTAACATTGCTCCAGTCTTCACCACTAATACCATAAGAGAATTTTACAGAAGTAATCTCTGCGATAAGTGGTTCTATAGTCTCAGAAAGTTCCTTAGTGTAATTGTTGAATGTGATGGTGACATTGTATGGGCCATCTTTGGGTATAGTGTAGGACTTATTTTCACTAGGATAGTTTTCATCCCAACTATGATTTTTGGCTACCTTATATTCATAAGTTCCTGCATAAAGGCTTATGTTTGACTTTGTCAGGGTATAGGTAATGCCGTCAGTTGTTGACAATGCGTAATTACCATTAGTGTCTGTTATATCCCAAAACTCATCAAAAATGCCACCACTACCTGCGGCAGTCCATGTGTCCGTACTCAGTGAAACGGATATGGCTTTTGTCTCGGAATCAAAGATGATAGTAACATCATAGGTGCCAGCGGGAAATTCCTTCCCAAAATTATCACCATTATTACCATAACTCTCGTCCCAAGAATGATCTTTACAAACTTTGAATTCCACCTCCGTTTCTGATGCAAAAGTTACGCCAGTCTTTTGCCAATAATAGACAGATGTTCCTTCGTACTGAGTCATGTCGTTGACTGTTTCCCCAGGATTAGGATTCCATAAGTTGTCTTCGCCGAATAGAGCGGCATTATTACCTGCCACCGTCCATGTGTCTGCAAACCCATTGGCAGCGAAGGCCATGAGTAATGCGATAAGAGTTAGAAATTTTTTCATACTGTTAAAATTTTAATTAGGTATTGTTTGTTGTTGTTCTCTATTCTTTTGTCCCGCAGAAATGAAGGAAACAGCAGAAATAAATATCTGTTCAATCCGTTTAATCTGTGGTCGCTATCGTCTGTTTCAACACGCAAAGGTAGAAAGTTTTGTTGAAACAACCAAGAATTTGGGCCATTTTTTTAATATTTTTTTTAGAAGCGGGGAATTCGGGAAGAAAAGCAGCGTAATTCGCCTTGAATTATGCGAGAATTCTCTTCGAATATCGCTGCTTTACTTAATGACCAAGGTTAGCTGGTTTGCTGACCAAGGTGGTAATTTAGGACTCATTAATGGAACACAAAGGCACAAAGGGGCTGCGCACGGAATGGAAAACTTCGTGTCTTTGTGTCTTTGTGTTCAGTTACCTGTTCTTGTGCCCAGCCATTAGTGAAATTAGTAAAATTCGTGGTTAAGAATAATTACTTTACCTGAACGATTTTGGTGGCGGCCTGTTCGCGGTTGCGGCGGTTGGTGACGGTGACCACACTCTGGGCGAGGTTGATGAAGGCGAGGCTGGTCATGGTGTCTGCCGGGGATTGCAGATCGCCTCCTACGGCGACGGGCTGTCCGCTGTCGCCACTCTCACAGATGCTCTGTACGAGGGGGATCTGTGCAAGCAGCGGGACGTTCATCTCGTCGGCCAGCTGTCGGCAGCCTTCCTTGCCGAAGATATAGTAACGGTTCTCCGGCAGCTCGGCAGGCGTGAACCACGCCATATTCTCCACGAGTCCGAGGATGGGCACGTTCACCTTCTCGTTACGGTACATGTCGATGCCTTTGCGGGCATCGGCAAGAGCTACCTGCTGGGGCGTCGAGACGATGACGGCACCCGTGATGGCAAGCGTCTGCAACAGCGTCAGGTGGATGTCGCTGGTGCCTGGCGGTGTGTCGAGAATGAAGAAGTCGAGCTCTCCCCAGTCGGCATCGGCAATGAGCTGTTTCAGGGCGTTCGTCGCCATGCCTCCGCGCCAGAGCGTCGCAGTGTCGGGAGAGACGAAGAAGCCGATGCTGAGCAGCTTGACACCATATTTGTCGATGGGCTCGATGAGGTCGCGGCCATCGACGTTGACGGCATAGGGGCGGGCATCCTCCACCTGGAACATCTTTGGCATGGAAGGTCCGAAGATGTCACAGTCGAGCAGTCCGACCTTGTAGCCCAGACGGGCCAGGGCGATGGCGAGGTTGGCTGCTACGGTGCTCTTGCCCACGCCGCCCTTGCCGCTGCTGACGGCAATGATGTTCTTCACGTCGGGCAACAGCTTGCCTACCTCCGGACGGGGCTTCGACTTGTACTCGGTGACTATTTCCACTTCGACGGGTGTCTCAGCGGGTGAACCGCTGAACACCTTGGCGCAGTGGTATTTAATGGCTGCCTCGGCTGCCTTTACCGTCGATTTGAGGAACGGGTCGGTGTCGCGTGGAAACTCCAGTACAACCTTTACCTTCCAAGGCTCGCCCTCGGTTGCGGGGGCGGCTACAGCTGGCGTGTCGGCCACCATGCCGCTCTCCACCAGATTCTTCTTTGTGCCGGCATACGTTACCGTTGCCAGCGCATCCATGATAAGTTTCGGATATAATGCCATTTGACTATTTGATCATTTGACGATTTCAAATTTCGTGCAAAGTTAAGCAATAATTATTGGAAATAAAAATAAATGGTGATTTATTTTGTATTTTACTCGGTTTGCACTATCTTTGACCTGTTGTCGAAGATAGGCTGCACCTCGAAAATAAAAATATATGATAATTTATTTTGTATTTTACTCGGTTTGCACTATCTTTGCAGATGAAAATTGATTTGCTATGACATTTACTGTGATTATTGTTGGACTGCTGTTGGTGGTAGCGCTCTTTGCGTTGGTTCTCAATAATGTAAGGAAGCGCAGGCACCGTCGTGGTCTCTTGGAGCAGATACGTGCGACAAAGGACGCATTCGTCTTTCTGATTGACAGCTCTTTCGAAGTGAAGGAGACGAACTACTATGTGCTGAACCCCGATGTGGAGCAGAAACCGCCGTATCTGCTGGGTAACGTGCTGCATTGCCAGACGGGAACCGACTGCGGAGAGTGTGGGACGGGCTTCTCCTGTAAGACGTGTCCGGTACGCCTCGTCATCAAGAATGCCTTTCAGCAGAAACACGGCTTCGAGAATGTGGTGGCAACGATGCGCCTCTACGATGATGTCTATAAAGCCCAGACGGTCGATGTGGAACTGAGCGGTGAGCTGGTTTATCTGGATACCGAGCAGCTCATGCTGATTAGGGTAAAGACGTTGAGGTCTGGAAAATAAGGGTTTGAGATTTAAGATTTTAAAGATATGAAAAGAAAAAGTGTTATTCCTTTTAGCCTTTTTACCTTATTATTTTTAGCCATTGGTTGTTCACATCTGCCGGAAGTGGCAACGATAGACCTGGACCACTACCAGCCCGTTGGAAAGTTTGTGCCGGCATACGAGGCACTGACCAACCGTACGGACCTGGCTACGAACCAGGACTACGACATTGAACAGACGGTACGTGTGTTGAATGCACTGGAGATAGCACAGGCTAACTCGAAGAACTTCAACGAGTTCCTGGAGTATATGGCGAAACAGGACTATACAGGTGTGGCACCCGACGTGCTGGAGGCAAAGCAGAAGCTGCTGCCCATCCTGCAGTATATGTATAAGCTTCAGAACCAGGACAAGGAACTGAACGACCTGTGGATGCTGGCACGCAGTGCCGCCAAGGGAGCCTCGGCCGCCAGCGATCCGGTGGCATTGGCAGGAGCCATCGTCGGCAACCCGCTGGCCATCCTCGACATCATGCATACCGACGACGCGTCGAAGGCTACCGATGCGGCGTTTGCCCAGTACGAGAAGGACAAGGAACTGAAGGAGAATATGAGGCGTGACATCGAGATGCTGCGCCAGTCGTACCTGCAGTACCTGACCGACTATGCACCCATATACCATAAGTATATGAAGGAGTATGACGCGCTCTGCGTCCAGAAGGACAAGGCCTATCTCGACCTCTACGGCGGTCGGGTGAACGATGCGCTGGGACACACACGGCAGATACTCAACAAATATCCGCACAACTCCGAGGCCATGCTGCTGCAAAGCATGGCGCTGATTATGGGGAGCCTCCCCCCAGCCCCCTCCGAAAGCCTCCCCCCAACCCCCTCCCAAGGAGGGGGGGACAGCGATACGCTCCAGCTGGGTCCTACGCCGATGGAAGGGAATCTCCGTAACTCCCCCACCTTGGGAGGGGGTAGGGGGGAAGCTTCCGGAGGGGGCTGGGCCGAGGCAGCCGCCACGCTCGACTACTACATGCAGGAGTTTCCTGGCCGTACGGCACCTGCGCTGGTGCTGAAGGGACTGATGGCCCAGAAGGCCGGCGACGAGCAGGCTGCACTGAGCTACTTCGACCAGGCTTCGATAGAATATCCACGTCAGGCAGTACAGCTGACTGACATGCTGGACTCTTATCGCACGCGTACCTATTTAAATAAGACTCCTGAAGGTCAGTATCTGCAACGCCTCTATTCCTCGACCATGGAGGGCTATGGCCTGTTCAGTCCTAACCTGCTGAAGGCCAAGCACTATGCAGACCAGGGGAAGAACCAGGAGGCGAAGGATGAGATATACAACCATTTCTTCCGCCGTGGCAACCAGGGCATCTACTCGGCCCTGCTCAGCGACATGCAGTTCTGCGAGGAACACCTCTACGGCCCGTTCAAGCAGCTGCTGATCGATCATTCGTATATTGACGTAGAGGTGAAACCTGAAAGCGAGTGGCTGTTCTGGAAGAGTGACGACCTGCTCAACGTGAAGATCAACAACCGTTCCGACATGGTTCTGGAGAATGTCCGCGTGTTCCTCTGCATCCACTATACCGACATGTACAAGGACGAGTACGACGTGGTGAAGGTACCGCGAACCGTAAATGTCATCCAGAAACATTCTACGGCTGACCTCGACACCGTTCGCATCACTTATCCTGGTAAGAAATACGATGACATTACCCGCATACGTGCCATCGCCGTCACTGACGACCGCATCTGTTGGGTGGATGATGTGGATTACAAGCAGAACCATGTGCTCGACTTCCTGCGTTCAGACCGACGTTCGCAGGACGAACAGCTGCAGCAGACCCGTGAGGAATACCTGAGCAACTACTCGCTGAATCCCGACAAGCTGCGCCAGACCTTGCTGCAGGAAGGCGGCGTGAAAGTGTTGCAGCCTGAAGACGACCCTGCCGAGGAGAAGGGCTTCTGGGCGAAGATCGGCGACTGGTTCACGTTCCCCGACAATGACCTGAAGATAGAGTTGCCGCGTGTGCTGACCATGCTCGACCCGGTATTCTCCCTGCGTGCCATCGACGGTACCGACGCATTGGCACCGAAGGAGAACTACCTGGCAGGCACAACTATCCACCTCGTCTTCGACTATGTGCCACAGTACGAGGAGCAGCTGCCGCTCTATATCTATAGCGACTTCGTCAGCTTCCGCGTGGATATTTTATATAAAGGTAAGGATTCGGTAGTGCAGCAAGTGGAAGTAATCAGATAACGCGGCAAAGCCGAGCGGTCCGTTGTCTGTTCTTGCGTCCCTTCGGTAGCAAGCGGCAAAGCCGAGCGGTCCGTTGTCTGTTGTCACTTACTAACTTCCAGTGAACTTCGCTTGTCGCGATGGTACGAGCGGTAGTCATCGAGCGGAATCTCTGCATCGGGTTCCTCCAGTGTGCCGTCATGAGGCAGCAGGAACTTCATGTATTTGATGCTGATACCCCTTTCTATCCACATCTGCTCGTAGTAGGTCTTGATGGAGAGGAGTTCAGTTCTACACTCTACACTATGATAAAGGTCTTCAGTCTTGACCAGCACAGGCAGATGGTTATGCTCGACCATCAGTCTGGTGTAGGTGAAGAGGAAGTTGGAGTCGGTCTTCAGGTGGATGGTACCGCCATCGACAAGAAAGCGGCGGTAACGTTCCATAAAGTAGGTGGAAGTGAGGCGTTTGCGTGGGTTCTTCATCTGCGGGTCGCAGAAGGTGAGCCATATCTCGTGAACCTCGTCAGGGGCAAAGAAACGGTCGATAATCTCAATGTTCGTCCGCAGGAAAGCCACGTTCTTCAGTCCCTCTTTTTGGGCCTGCGTGGCGCCGGTCCACATTCTCGCCCCCTTGATATCGACACCGATGAAGTTCATGTCAGGAATCAGCTTGGCCAAGCCTACAGTATATTCGCCCTTGCCGCAGCCAAGCTCCAGCACAATAGGGTTGTTGTTGTGGAAATAATCCTCGTTCCACTTGCCTTGCAATGGAAACGCAGCGTGTTCCAGCGCCCCGTAAGGGTACTGGAACACGTTGTCGTATGTCGCCATATCAGCGAACTTTGCCAGCTTTCCTTTGCTCATATTATTGAATTTAGAATTTAGAAATTAGATGTATCGCCTTTGGCGAGTACGATGTACGAATTTAGAATGATTATCCATTATCCTTCTTCCTTCTTACTCGGGCAAAGCCCGACACATCTTAATTCTTAATTCATAATTCTTAATTACTCAATGACGACGGTGGTCCAACCGTGCTTGTCTTCAAGCTCGCCGTACTGAATGCCACGCAGCGTGTCGAAGAGTTTCTTCGAGATAGGACCGGGCTTGTCGCCGAATGAGTAGCGCTTGCCAGTGTCGAGGTCGTCGATGTAGCTGATGGGACTGATGACGGCAGCCGTTCCGCAGGCTCCAGCCTCCTCGAAGGTCTCGAGTTCCTCCTCAGGAATAGGACGGCGCTCCACCTTCATGCCGAGATCTTCGGCCACCTGCATCAGCGACTTGTTCGTGATAGAGGGCAGGATAGAGGTGGATTTCGGTGTGATATAGGTGTTGTCCTTGATGCCGAAGAAGTTGGCAGCACCACACTCGTCCATGTATTTCTTCTCCTTGGCATCGAGGTAGAACTCACAGGCATAGCCTTTCTCATGGGCCAGGTTGTTGGCGAACAAAGAGGCTGCGTAGTTACCGCCTACCTTGTACTTACCTGTTCCGAGAGGTGCCGAGCGGTCGTAGTCACGGATGATGACGTAGGGATTGGCAGCGAAGCCACCCTTGAAGTACGGGCCGACGGGCGTCACAAAGATCAGGAAGCAGTACTCCTTGGCAGGATGTACACCTACCTGGGCACTCGTTCCGATGAGCAGCGGACGGATATACAGCGTGGCACCGCTCTCGTAAGTCGGAATCCACTCCTGGTTCAGGCGTACCACCTTCTTCACCATCTCCGTAAACAGCTCTGTGCTGACCTCGGGCATCATGATGCCCCGGCAGGTGCTCTGCAGGCGGGCAGCATTCTCATCAACGCGGAAAATGCGCACCTTGCCGTCAGGACAGCGATAGGCCTTCAGGCCTTCGAAGGCTTCCTGACCGTAGTGCAGACAGGTAGCGGCCATGTGCAGGTTCAGATACTCGTCGGAGCAGACCTCAATCTCGCCCCATTTGCCGTCGCGATAGTAGCAACGCACGTTGTAGTCG
>CAJOQT010000057.1 GCA_905236875.1 uncultured Prevotella sp.
AATAGTCGTCAAGATACAGCAGCCGCTGTTGCAGGCTGTCAGCCCCGGCAAGTATGACGAGGTGGGCGGCAGCAACACCTACGCCCCTAACTATCAGGGCAACGCCTGGGACGAGGACGGAGAAGACTACTGAACTCCATAGAAGGCTCTACTCCCCTTCGGGGACAATCATGCAGAAAGGCGCTCATTCCGATTGGAGTGGGCGCCTTTCTGCATGCTTTTTACGTAGGTGCAGCTCAGCGTATGTCGAAAAGGCTGATGAATCCTACCTCGTCGAACACTTCGTACAGGTCCTTGGAGAGTCCGACGATAATGGTGTGGCTTCCCTTGACCGTCGCCTTCTTCAACAGGTCGAGGAAGAGGCGCAGTCCGCTGCTGGAGATATACTCCAGTGCCGTGCAGTCGAGGATGATATCGTGGTCCTCGCAGTCGTAAAGTACCTCCATGTCCTTTGCCACCTGGAGCGATGCGAGTGTATCGAGACGACCTTCGAAGGTCATCACGTAGTTCTGGTTTTCTTCTCTGAATGTCGTCTTCATAATGATATACGGTATTGATTGTCGGACATTGGATATTGCCTTACCTCGGCTGCTCTGCCTCGAGCAGTTCCACTCCGCCGTTGACGGGGTTGAGGCGCAGGTGGGTGGTGTAACGCTTGTTGAACAGCTCTCCGCTCAACAGCTCGACGTTGCCAAACTGTCCGGCAGTAAACTCTTCGGTATAGAGCACGCGGCCTTCATGGGTGACCGTAGCCTTGACACGTCCGGGGATATTGACGTAGATTCCTTCCTCGACCAGTTTCCTTTTCTTCTTGGAGTCGGCCGGAGCGGGTACGGTATGCAGGTCCTCAAGCGTCAGGTAATAGGGCTCGCCCGAGAGGTCGTCGGCTTCCACCAGTCCGAGGTGCTGCGAGAGGCGGAAGAGCACCATGTCCTTGACGCCGGTCATCGGACAGGTGACAATGATATACTCGGTGGTGTCGCAGACCGTAGTGCCGGCAAACAGCTGTGTCAGAGCGGCATCCTGCTGCTCCAGCTTGTCGAGCATGATACGCAGCTGTGCTCCGTCATTGGGCATGTAGTCTGCCTCGCCGCGTGTCAGCTGGTTCTTGCTGTCGCGAATGGTGTATATCTCCTGTGCTATCAGCTCTGCACGCTTGGCCATGCTGCCGGCAGAGAGTATCTCCTCATTGAGGAACTGACGGGCATTGACGGGTCTTGCCTTGGGTGCCGGCACGAAACGGCGCGGATGCTCCTGACGGATGCCCTGACTATTGATGGCCAGCAGCACGCCGTCGTCGGCCAGCTCGAGGTTGGAGGCGGCTGACTTGGGGTTGAACTTGACAACAAAGCACTTGGCGGTGTCTGCCAGTCCGACCGGCTGCATCATGATATTGGTGACGCGGTGGGTGACGGTCTTCTCGGCCTTGACGTTATGCAGGGCGAGGTAGCGCTCGGCGTATGCCGCATACTCGCCGGGCGTATAGGTGGTCTTCTCCACCTGCACGATGAAGTGCATGGAGGTTTTGGGCAGATAATATATGGCTCCATCTGTGGTAATGCCTGGAACATACTTTGACAGTTGTGTCTGGGCCGTCAGTGAGGGACAACAGACAACAGACAACAGACAGAGGACTGCGGATAATCTTGATGCTAAACGTTTCATATTCGATATGTTTCTCTTTGTGTTTTTTATTGTTTAATTCTTTTATTTTTATGTTTTTCCCATCAGTCGTTCAGTCGCATGAAGGCCTGGGGAAGATACTGGATGAGGTCGCTGGCGATGAGGCTCTCCATGCCGAGGTGCCTGGCGGCGATGTCACCGGAGAGTCCATGCAGGTACATGCCCAGCATACAGGCTTCGCGCTGCTTGTAGCCGCGTGCCAGCAGGGCTGTGATGATGCCCGTCAGCACGTCGCCGCTGCCGGCCGTCGCCATACCCGCATTGCCCGTACTGTTGAACATCACGTGTCCGTCGGGACAGCAGAGTGCCGAGTAGTGGCCCTTCAGGATGACATATCCCTGCAGCCGTTCAGCCAGCTCACGGCCTTTCGTCAGCCGTTCGTAGCTGTCGGCAGAGCGGCTTTCCAAACGGTCGAACTCCTTGGGATGGGGCGTGAGAATGATACCCTTGGGCAGCTGCATCAGCCAGGCACGGTGGTTGGCGAGCATATTGAGGGCGTCGGCATCGGCCACGATGGGACAGGTGGAACGCCGGAGCTGGGCAATGAGTGCGATGGATGTCGTCTCGCTCTGTCCCAACCCGGGTCCGATGCCCAGCGCGTTGTAGTCTTCCGTATCTACGGCCTGCGAGAAGATGGTGTCGTCTTGGTCGAGCTGTACGACGGCCTCCGGCACAGAGACCTGCAGGATCATGTTGTTACGCTTGGGTGAATGGACGGTCACCTTACCGGCTCCCGCACGCAGGCAGGCCTTGGCGGCGAGCACCGCAGCACCGGCCATGCCGTAGCTGCCTGCAATCAGCAGGGCATGTCCCATGTTGCCCTTATGGGCAAAAGTGTCACGCTCCAGCAGCAGCGGCCGGATGTCGGTCTCTTCGATGAGGTTGTATTGTGCGTCAGTCTTCTCGATGCCCTCAGCACTCAGGCGGATGTCGAGCACCCGCAGCTTGCCGATGAACTGCTGGTTCTCAGGGAAGAAGAACGAGAGTTTCTGATGCTGAAGGGTCAGCGTCAGGTCGGCACGGATAATATTGGCGCGGACATTATAGGAATTGTCTTCGCTCATCAGTCCGGAGGGCAGGTCGATGCTGACCACCCGTGCCGGAGAGGCGTTGATATACTTGACCAGCGAGGCAAAGCCGCCAGCCAGAGGCTTGTTGAGCCCCGACCCGAAAAGTCCGTCGATAACGAGTGTCTGCCCGTCCAGCTGCGGCGGTTCAAACTCCTGCGTCACTTCAACGAAGTTCTTGACCTGCTTGCTGTCGAGGAGCCGCTGGCGGTTTGCCGCACAGTCGCCCGACAGACGGCCGGAGATATTGAAGAGGTAGGCCGACACGTCATAGTTGGCAGCCGCCATGATACGTGCGACAGCCAGGGCATCGCCCCCGTTGTTACCCGGTCCGGCAAACACCACGACGGGTGTTGTGTTAGGCCATTGTTCACAGATTGTACGTGCAATAGCCTTCGCTGCACGCTCCATCAGGTCAATCGACGCGATGGGTTCGTGATCTATCGTATATTGGTCCAGCTCATGTATCTGAGCACCTGTAAATATCTTCATCGGCGACAAAGATAATAAATAATTGATAATTGACAATTGATAATTGAATTTTTTTTTGTAATTTTGCATCAAATATCTAGATTTAAGACTATGAGTATCGTAAAAATCAAGGACAAAACGTTCAAAACATCAATTTCAGAAGCTGAAATCAAGGAACAAATCAAGAGAGTAGCGGGGCAGATCAGCCAGGACATGGCAGACAAGAATCCGCTGCTGTTGGGCGTGCTGAACGGCTCTTTCATCTTTGCTGCCGATCTGATGCGCGAGATCACCATTCCCTGTGAGATCTCCTTTGTCAAGCTGGCATCCTATCAGGGTATCACTTCTACCGGAAAGGTACACGAGGTATTGGGTATCAATGAGGACCTGACCGACCGTCATGTCATCATTGTGGAGGACATTGTGGATACGGGACGCACGATGAGACAGATGATCGAGTCGCTGGGAACCCGCCATCCTGCATCGGTGCATATCTGTGCCCTGTTTGTCAAGCCCGACAAGCTGGAAACGGAACTCGACATCGACTACGTCTGCTTCTCTATTCCCAACGACTTCATCGTGGGCTATGGGCTGGACTACGACCAGCAGGGGCGTAACCTGAAGGAGATCTACACACTGTGCGACAATGTCTAATCTTTAATGTTTAATGTTTAATGTCCAACCAAGATGAGACAGATTAAATTACCCCACCTGCCCAGTGACGTTGAGGCGGGAAAAGGCCAGAAGGACCTGATGACCGACCTATGGTATAAAGGGAAGGAGACGAAGAAACAGCTTAACGAACAAGAAATCCGTATAAAAATGAAGAACATTGTTATTTTCGGTGCTCCCGGTTCCGGGAAGGGCACACAGAGTGACTTGATGATCGGGCACTACGGTCTGGGACATATCTCGACGGGCGACGTGCTGCGAGACGAGATCAAGAAAGGTACGGAACTGGGCAAGACGGCCCAGCAGTATATCGACAACGGTCAGCTGATTCCCGACGAGCTGATGATCAGCATCCTGGCCGGCGTCTATGACTCTTTCGGACGCGGTCATAAGGGAGTCATCTTTGACGGCTTCCCACGTACCATTCCGCAGGCAGAAGCCTTGAAGCAGATGCTCGACGAGCGTGGCGACAAGGTGGCAGCCATGATTGAGCTTGACGTGCCGGAGGAGGAACTGATGAAACGCCTCATCCTGCGTGGCCAGCAGAGCGGACGTGCCGACGACAACGAGGAGACCATCAAGAAACGCCTGGTGGTCTATCACTCGCAGACGCAGCCGCTCATCGAGTGGTACAAGCAGGAAGGCCTGCACCACCACATCGACGGACTCGGTGAGCTGGAGCGTATCTTCAAAGACATCTGTAAGGTCATAGACAGTTTGTGATTAGAAATGAGGAATGAGACTCTCATTCCTCATTCCTCATTAAAAAAGTAGAAAAAATGGAAAGTAATTTCGTTGACTACGTCAAGATATTGTGTCGGTCCGGTAAGGGCGGAAAAGGGTCGATGCACCTGAAACACGTGAAGTACAACCCCAACGGCGGTCCTGACGGCGGTGACGGCGGTAAGGGCGGCAGCATCATCCTGCGCGGCAACCATAACTACTGGACGCTGCTTCACCTGAAGTATGAGCGCCATATCTTTGCAGAGCATGGCGGAAACGGCGGCAAGGACAAGTGTCACGGTACCGACGGCAAGGACGTATATATCGACGTGCCCTGTGGTACGGTGGTCTATAATGCCGAGACGGGTAAGTATGTCTGCGACGTTACTTACGACGGTCAGGAAGTCCTGCTGTTGAAGGGAGGACGCGGCGGCCTGGGTAACTTCCAGTTCCGTTCGGCCACCAACCAGGCTCCGCGTTATGCGCAGCCCGGCGAGCCGATGCAGGAGATGACCATCATCCTCGAGCTGAAGCTGTTGGCCGACGTGGGACTGGTGGGCTTCCCCAATGCAGGCAAGTCAACGCTGGTGTCGTCATTGTCGAATGCCCGTCCGAAGATTGCCAACTACCCCTTCACCACGATGGAACCCTCGCTCGGCATCGTGGGCTACCGTGATAACCAGTCGTTTGTCATGGCCGACATTCCCGGCATCATCGAGGGAGCCAGCGAGGGCAAGGGACTCGGCCTGCGCTTCCTGCGTCATATCGAACGTAACTCCCTGCTGCTGTTTCTGGTGCCCGGTGACACGGACAACATCAAGAGGGAGTATGACATCCTGCTCAACGAGTTGCGGAAGTTCAACCCCGAACTGCTGGACAAGCACCGTGTGCTCGCAGTAACAAAGTGTGACCTCCTGGACGAGGAGCTCATTGAGATGCTGCGCGAGGAGACCCTCTCTAACTCCCCCTGTTTAGGGGGAGAACAAGGGGGAGAACAGAAGTCCTCCCTAAACAGGGAGGATTTAGGAGGGTCTGTCCCTGTTGTCTTCATCTCGGCAGTGACGGGCTTCGGCCTCAACGACCTGAAGGACGTGCTGTGGCGTGAGCTGAATGCCGAGAGTAACAAGCTGGCGTCCATCGTCACTTCAGAGTCCATCGTACATCGTGACAAGGACATGAGCATCTTTGCTGCCGAGATGGAGGCAGAAGGCGAGGATGACGTAGATTTCCTTGACGATGCCGACATCGAAGACCTGGACGACTTCGAATACGACGAGGAAGAAGAGTAAAAAAGTAAGGCTTTATCAGAACCTCTTATGAATAACAGAGTGCAAAGAATCATGGGGACAGGCACTTGACCCACTTATATACTATGAATTTTCTTATTTTACAGAAAATCCATCACTGTCCTTGTAATCGTCTGATATAAAGAAGGGTATCGTAGTGACAGATGTAGTGATAGAATGATAGATTTTTTGCAAAAGAGGGAAAATTTAGCGGTTCTTCGTCAATTTTGTTGAAAATAACAAAAACCAAGAAGAACCACCCCCCATTTCGCTAAACTCTATTATCGGTTTGTGCCCAACAAACCACTGGTTTTCCGTAAGCAAACCGATGGTTTGTTCCTTGCAAACCAAAACGACTTCCCTTCTCTATTGTGCCAGTCAACGTGAGAATTATCGCGCTAAACGCTGCGAATAATGCGAGAATTCAAGGAGAAGTCCCACGTTAGGAATTCCTGGTTCTGTGGTCTGGATTCTGCATTTCTCTTGTTTGGTCAGATACATACGGATATGTCTTATTTTAAAAAAACGTGAGACCACTGGCCTCACGTTTTTGTTTTATCACTTAATCTGATGAATGATGTTCTTTCGTTTAGTTGTACTTCAGCACCTGACCGGGAGTCAGACGGAAGTTCTTGCCGATGTGGTTCAGCTTGCAGAGGTTGTCAACGGTTGTACCACGCTTGCGTGCGATGGAATAGAGTGTCTCACCCTTGGCCACCTTGTGGAAACGGACATTGCTGCTGACTGTTGACTGACGGGGAGCCGGAGTAACGGCAGCCACCTCGGGAGTCGTTGTCCTGGGCTCGGAAGCAACGGCAGTGCCACCAACACCACGCAGACGGGTAGCCTGTGCTGACTCATGGTCGTAGGTGGATTTACGGAACGTATAAGAGTCGGCTACAACGTCCTGGTTCTTGAAGTCGAACATCAAGGCAGGATTCAGGGCTACACCACAGAGACGGGTCTCGAAGTGGAGGTGTGAACCTGTGCTGCGGCCGGTGTTACCACCCAGACCGATGGGCTGGCCGGCCCTTACTTCCTGATTCTCATGAACGAGCTGCTTGGACATGTGGCCATAGACGGTCTCCAGTCCATTGTCGTGACGGATGACAACATAGTTACCATAGCCACGCGGCTCATAGCGTACGATACGTACCTTTCCGCTGAAGGCGGCATAGATGGTATCGCCAATATAAACCTTGATATCCAGTCCCTTGTGCTGGCGTCCCCAACGCGGACCGAAGTTTGACGTGACGACACGGCTTGGTGTCGGCATGTGGAAACCACGGAGGTCGATGCGATATTCATCAGGGAGCACACCGTTTACACGGGTGACATATCTGTTGTCCCAGTCCTGATAGAGATCAGCACCGGGCATTTCTGTTGCTTCTGTTTGGAGTAATTGACGGAATGCTACCGAATCGACAGCCTTCATCTTGCGGTCGATAGGTGCCTGATTGGCCAAGAGGTCCTGTCCCATCGTCGGGAGAGTACTCAAAGTGGCCACTGTGATAAATGCAATTGTCTTTAGTTGTTTTAAAATCATAATTTGGTTTGGTTTTAGAGGCAGTTAGTCGCCTCATGAGAAAAGAACGGTGCAAAGGTACGAATTATTTTGTAAAAACGAACACTCTTAACACTATTTGTAGGTATTTTAACACTTTATTTTAGGAATTTAAGACCATTTTTCAGGAAATTGCTGCCCAATTGATGTTCGTTTTGCGCAATTCGCGCAGTCTGTTCCAGAGCATCAGATACTTCCCTTCCTGACACGTCGGGTCGTCGTCGATGATGCGCTGGGCCTCGTCGCGAGCCATCTGAACCAGCTGACCGTCGCGGGCAATATCGGCAATTTTCAGGTCGAAGGCCATGCCGCTCTGCTGAGTGCCTTCCAAGTCGCCGGGGCCTCGCAGCTTCAAGTCGGCCTCGGCAATGCGGAAGCCGTCGTTCGTCTCACACATAATATCGATGCGCTTGCGTGTCTCGGCACTCAGCTTATGGCTGGTCACGAGGACGCAGAAGCTCTGGTCGGCACCACGCCCCACCCTGCCCCTCAGCTGATGCAGCTGGCTGAGTCCGAAACGCTGGGCCTCAAGGATGATCATGACGGATGCGTTGGGCACGTTGACACCAACCTCGATGACCGTAGTGGCCACCAGTATCTGGGTCTCGCCACTGACAAACCGCTGCATCTCCTCTTCTTTCTCCTTGGGTTTCATCTTGCCGTGAACCTTGCTGAGCCGGTATTCGGGAAACACCTGTTCCAGCTGTTCGAAGCCGTCTTCCAGGTTTTTCAGGTCCATGCTCTCGCTCTCCTCAATGAGGGGGAAGACGATATACACCTGTCGGCCCTGTCTGATCTGCCGGTGGATGCCGTTGTAGAGTGCTCCCATGTGGGTGTCGAACACATGAGTGGTACGGACGGGCTTGCGTCCTGGCGGCAACTCGTCGATGACGCTGACATCCAGGTCACCATACAGAGTCATGGCCAGTGTGCGGGGAATGGGCGTTGCAGTCATGACAAGCACATGGGGCGGGTTTGTGCTCTTGCTCCAGAGCTTGGCACGCTGTGCCACGCCAAACCGGTGCTGCTCATCGACCACCACCATGCCGAGGCGCTGGAACTGCACGGTATCCTCTATGACGGCGTGGGTGCCGACGAGTATCTGCACTTCGCCTGTCAGCAGGCCGTCGAGCACCTCCTGGCGTTTCCTGCCTTTGACGACACCTGTCAACAGTTCCACACGGACAGGCATGTCGCCAAGCAGTTCGCGAATGGTCTGCAGGTGCTGTTCCGCCAGGATCTCCGTCGGTGCCATGATACAGGCCTGATAGCCGTTGTCCAAGGCAATGAGCATCGACATCAGCGCCACCAATGTCTTGCCTGAGCCGACGTCTCCCTGCAGCAGGCGGTTCATCTGTCGCCCACTGCCAGTGTCCTTGCGTATCTCACGAATGACCCGTTTCTGTGCATCGGTCAGCGTGAAGGGCAGGTGGTTGTAGTAGAAAGCATTGAAGATATCGCCTACGCGACCGAACACATAACCCCTGTACTTCCGACGGTGGTCGCTCGCGTACCTTAATATATTTAACTGTACGTAGAACAGCTCTTCAAACTTCAGACGCACCCGTGCCTGCTCCAGCTCCCTGGCATTCTGCGGATAATGGATGGTACGGAGTGCCTTGTCGCGTTCCACCAGGTGCAGGCGGTCGGTCATGAAGGACGGAAGGGTCTCTGTCAACGGCTCCCTGATGATGCTGACCATCGTCTTGGTCAGTTTCTCTATGGCGTGGGAGTTAAGGCCTGCCTTCTTCATCTTCTCCGTCGTGTTGTAGTAGGGCTGCATACCCATAGTGGACAGCTCGACGCTTTCAGCATCCTCGATGTCAGGATGCGCCACCTGTATGCGTCCGTTAAAGACGGCCGGCCGGCCGAACACGATATATCTTTTGCCCGCCTGGTAACGTGAGGTGATATTTTTGGTGAAGTTGAACCAGACGAGGTCCATCACCCTGCCGCTGCCATCCGTGAAGTGGGCAATTACCCGTTCCTTGCGGGCACTCATCTTAAAGGTCTCAAAGCTCAGGATATAGCCACACACCTGTACGAACGGCATGTCGCCTGTCAGTTCCCTGATGCTGTAGATACGGCTGCGGTCAACATATTTATAAGGATAATACTGCAACAGGTCACCGACGGTATTGATACCCAGTTCCTGACTGAGCATCTTCTTCCTGTTCGGCCCCACGCCAGGCAGGTATTGTATGTCTTGTTGCAGTATGTCGGGCATTTTTAGAGGTAAGAGGTGAGAGGTAAGAAGTAAGAAGTAAGAAATGAGATCAGGAGTTGAGGAGCACTTCCGCTATCTTCAGATCGAACGGCGTGGTAATCTTGATGTTCTCACGATTGCCCTCTACGAGAGTGATGTCGAAGCCGAAAGCTTCGACCACACTGGCATCGTCGGTGAAGCCAGCGTTGTAGGGCTGACGGTTAGCCACCTTTAATAATTTAATGTTGAAGGTCTGCGGTGTCTGCACCAAACGGTAGTCGCTGCGAGGCACGGTCTTTGAGGTTTGAGATTTGAGGTTTGAGGTTTCTTCGCAGAGCGAAGCGACAGAGCCGAGCGGAGGTTTACCTTCTATATGACGGAGGGTCTCAACAACGGGGATGACGGGGATGACGGCTTTCTGCCGGCGAGCCTCCTCGTAGCAGCGACGGATGACTTCGACCGTGACGAAGGGACGCACTCCGTCGTGGACACCGACCACGCCCTCGGCATCGTCAGGAATCAGCGCCAGGCCGTTCTGAACGGAGTGGAAGCGCGTCTCACCACCGTTGGCAAGGAGGTAGGCCCCTCCCCTGACCCCTCCCTGCTGAGGGAGGGGGAAGTTATGCTTACGACACAATTTGTACCAGTACTCCTGCTGTTCTTGAGGGAGCACGAGGATGATCTGCAGGTCTTCGGAATATTCGTGGAAGCGCTCTATGGTTCGCATGAGTACCGGCTTCCCGCCGATGGGCAGGAACTGCTTGGGAATGTCGCCTCCCATGCGCAGGCCCTTGCCGCCTGCCACTATGATGGCATATTCTTCACTCTTCACTTTTCACTCTTCACTTCTATGCCATCAAGTGTTTAAACCGCATACCCTCGGCAATCTGGTCGGCAGTGGCCTGATCAACCAGCTGGGCCAGCAGCTCGTAGGCGTATGGGAAGGCAGCAGCAGGTCCTTCGCCAGTCGTGATGTTACCATCGACTGTCACGAGGTCACCCGTATAAGTGGCCTCCGTCAGCAGCTGCTCAAAGCCCGGATAACAGGTAGCACGCTTGCCGTTCAGTATGCCCAGCCGGGCAAGCACGACGGCAGGAGCGGCACAGATAGCCGAAATCATCTTGCCCTTCTCGTTCTGCTTAACCAATGCCTCGCACAATTCTTCGTGTGCGTACAGATTACTGGCTCCCGGCATACCGCCTGGCAGCATGAGCAAATCTGCATCATTGGGCTTGATTTCCATGAACATGAGGTCTGCCTCGATGTTTACACCGTGTGCAGAAGTTACCACATAACCGTCGCCAATGCTCACGGTCTTCACGTCAACACCGCCGCGACGTAACACATCGAGCGGAATGAGGGCCTCGACATCCTCGAAGCCTTCAGCCAAAAACATATAAACCTTCTTCATTTGACTATTTACTATTTAACTATTTTCGGTTTTCTATTTATTTCAGTGCGTCTAAATACTTTCGGATGGTTTCTTGCAAGCCCATGTAGAGGGCATCACAGATGATGGCATGACCAATGCTTACCTCGTCGAGCCAGGGTATCTGCTCATGGAAGAAACGCAGGTTGACCAACGACAGATCGTGACCGGCATTCAGGCCGAGTCCACAGTCTCTGGCAGCCTTGGCAGCCTCCATGAACGGGGCGATGGCAGCATCACGGTCGGCCAGATAGCCAGAGGCATACGGCTCCGTATAGAGCTCCACACGGTCGGCACCACAGGCCTTCGCACCTTCCACCATGCGAACGTCAGGATCGACAAAGATGCTGGTACGTATGCCGGCTTCCTTGAAGCGCCTACAGATGTCGGTCAGGAACGCACGGTTCTCGATGGTGTCCCATCCATGATTACTTGTCAGCTGGTCATGACCGTCAGGAACCAGCGTCACCTGTTTGGGCAGTACCTCCAAAACCAGACTGGTGAACGACTCGATGGGGTTGCCCTCGATGTTGAACTCCGTCGTCACCAAGGGTTTGAGCAGGCGCACATCCTGATACCTGATGTGCCGTTCGTCAGGACGGGGGTGTACGGTGATGCCTTCGGCTCCAAACTTTTCGCAGTCACAGGCCACGCGCTCCACATCGGGATTATTGCCCCCACGGGCATTGCGCAGAGTGGCCACTTTATTGATATTTACACTTAATTTCGTCATTTTCTTCGATTTATTAGGTGAGTTTTAACGTTGTTTCGTCAGAATTTCGTATTTTTGTAGGCAAAATTACAAAATGTTTATCAAATAACGGCATTTTTGCCCCCAAAAATTTATGCATCGACGCAAATTGATTATCGCTCTCTTCGGCAATTGCTATCAAGCCAAGAAGTCTGCATCCATTCAGGAAGTGCTTTCATGCCTGAAGAAATACGAGGCAGAAGTACATGTAGATCGCGAGTATTTCGAGTTCCTTCAGCATACGGCAGGCGTACAGCCTACGTTCAAATATGTGTTTGACAGTTACGAAGAACCGTACGACTATGCCATCTCCATGGGTGGTGACGGCACGCTGCTGCGTACGGCCAGTACCGTCGGAGCTGCCTGCACTCCGATTATCGGTGTCAACATGGGGCGGCTTGGCTTCTTGGCCGACATCCGTCCTGACGAGTTTGAGCAGTGTATCAAGGATGTTCTGCAGGGGCATGTGCAGATAGACGAGCGTTCGCTCCTTCAGGTCGATACAGAAGGACAGCCACTACAGGGGTATAACTGTGCCCTGAACGATGTCGCTATCCTGAAACGTGACAATGCCTCGATGATTTCCATCCGTGCCACCGTCAACGGGGAATATCTCACGACCTACCAGGCAGACGGTCTGGTGGTCAGCACTCCGACAGGTTCCACGGCCTACTCCCTGTCGAATGGCGGGCCTATCATCATTCCCCAGACCCGTGTGTTCGCCATGACCGCTGTTGCCCCACACTCGCTTAACACCCGTCCGCTGGTCATTCCGGAGACGGCCACACTGGAGATAGAGGTGGAGAGTCGTTCGCATAACTATCTGGTAGCCATCGACGGACGAAGCGAGAGTCTGTCTGACACGACACGTCTGACACTGCATCTGGCAGACTATAAGGCACGTATCGTCAAGCGGAAGCGCCAGAATCATTTCCAGACGCTACGCGAAAAGATGATGTGGGGAGCCGATATGCGTGACTGAATAAACATTATAAATCCTTTAAACATTATTAATTATGAGAAAGATTATTGTAATGGCAGTATTTGCTTGTTTCGCTGCGATGAATGTGAACGCCCAGACGGAAGTGACGGAAAGCAAGAACGAGAAGATGCTTCGCTTGACGAAAGCGGCAGACGAGAACCCTGCGGATTGGAAGGCCCAGTTTGAGGTGGGCCGTTTCCTGCTCGACAAGGAGAACGGGGTGTACAACATGTCGCAGGCTGCGAAATACTACGAGCGTCTCTTTCCCCTTGCCACGGAATATAACAGGGAAATACCCGACTCGGTCATCTGTGAGGCTGGATCAATGCTGATAACAGCAGCGGCTGATAAGAAAGACTTTGATAAGGCCTTATTCTATATCGACGAAATGCTTCGTGCCCCAAAAGTTGGTGTGGAGATAAAAGACGAGTACCTTAATGTGATCGACGCTTGGGGTATAATGTATAGCATGGCCAAAGAGGACATGCTAAGATCATTGGCATACATGATGGATTTCCGTGAGAGGCTGGCCAAAGGCAATATTCCCGGTATTGAATACACGGACATGACAACCATCTTATTGTTTGAACAACTGATGGAAAAATACAGGGACATGTACGGTGACAAACTTATTGAAGTGACCCTCGATAACAAGAAGTACATCCTGATCTCAGAGGATGACTGGAACATAGAAAAGCCTCTCATGGGCTGGATGAAAGAAACAGAAGGTAACGAAAATTCGCTATACTACTGCTGTGACGACGGCAAGGTCATCAACGACCTGCACGGCCAGATGGAATTCAATTTCAAATTTGACAAAGACGGCATCAAACCGGCGGACACCACAAATGTACGACTGGTTACCGTCACGCCCGAGCACCGCCAGCAGATGGTCGAGGCATACCGCAAGTACATGAAGAAGTCAAAGAAGAACAAGTAAATGAACGATGATGACCGTTGAGCCGAAGTAATTATTATGAACGTGAAATTCAAGTTGCCCAAGTTCGGGCGCAAACTGACTGGTGGCGGCATGGTGAAGGAACTGCTGCTCACCACGCTGGCCACCACTATCTCTATCGTGCTCACTTTCGGCACGGCGCACTTCGTGGAGCAGCGCCAGACCGCACAGGCCCAACGGCAAACAGCCATGATGTTGATTCACGATATCGATGCAAGCGTTGCCATTGTGGAAGAGTTGGCAGAGAATGAAGAGAAACAAAAGGCAGCCATCCAATATGTTATAGACCATTTAGACCAGATTGACTCGTTGCCTGAAGATACGCTTTACACGGCGATGACTATGTTAGGCGTCTTCTTTATTGACGAAAAAATTTTTGATGACGCCAAGGAGAAAGTCTTCAATAGCAGTCAGGACACTTGGAAGAATCTGGACGATGTGCCTTTCGTTGACAATATGGAAAATTTCTATAGGTCCAGGCACTATTTGGAGACTATGATGACTAATGCACCTCAATGGAAATTTCCTATGTCTCAGGAGGAGTATTACGACTGGCAGGTGCAAGTCAATAGCAACGAACAGTCGCCACAGAAATCTTGCGCTGCCATCCTTAAAGAGAAACTCAGAGATCCGAAAATTAAGTATTACATAGATTTTTCTGCATATAGAACAAGAACCCTTCGCCAAATTGCGCAGTCTTGGAAACGTCTCAGTGACAGAAACAAGTTCATCATGAATATTGATGACGAAGAGCTGGCTGAATACATCAAAAAGAGCCAAAGGAGTGGCCGAACAGTCAGCAGAAGTGACCTCATCGGTCAATGGGAAAGTGAAACATCAGGCAAAGATATCCAATACCACGATTTCATGAAGCCTGATTCATTTAGCATTAAGATAAGACATTATGCCAATCCATTCTACAGCGGCGATATCATCATCACATACACAGTCGGAGGAAAATGGGATATCAAGGAAGATTCGCTTGTGCTGAACTATTCGCCAGAATCAGTAAAGGCAGAGGTTGACAGGTCGGGCATTACGTATAGGGCAGAGATGCGCGACTCCGTTGAGACATTCATTGACAGGTATTTCCAAGTAAATCAATTAACGGAACAGGGAAGGATACAATTTGAGTCGAAGAAAACCACTTTCGGAGTAAGCATCAACAAGGCGGGCGACAAGATAGAAATGGTTCATGGACGAAGTGAGGATCCTGAGAATGAGAGCGTAAGCTATTATTATTTGAAACGTGCAAAGGATTCGACAAAATAATCAACGACAAGGGGCAAGGAGCAAGACAGATGCCTTTCCCCTGTCGCTGCTCGAGGCTTACCCTATGTACTGCAAAATCATATCAGCAACTTCCTCCTCGGTCTTGCCATCCGTGGAGATAACCAGATCGTAGTTGTGGGTGTCGTAACGTGAGGTGTCCGTATATTTGTTTACGTAGTTCTCACGCATTTTATCTACCTTCTTGATGGTTTTCTCGGCTTCTTCACGGCTCATGCCCTGCTTGCGCATGAGGCGTGCAATACGATTCTCCATGGGGGCGTGAATTAAAATGCTCAGGCGGTTGGGATGGTCCTTCATTATAAAGAATGCCGTACGACCAGCGATGATACATGATTCTTCTTCAGCAATCTCTTCTAGGATTTCTTTCTCGGCACGGAACATCTCACCGGTGGTCTGCGGATAGGATTCGTGTATAGACGCATAGCTTGGAATGGCAACGTCGATTATTCCTTGACCCACGGATACCACACGCATAAAATCTGCCCACCAGCTGTGGCTACGTCCCTTAAGCTTTTCTATCTCCTCCACTGTGAGGTTGTACTTTTTCGTCAGCGCCTTGATAAGGGCCTTGTCATAGAATGGTACGCCCAGCTTTGCTGCCAGTTTCTCACCCACGGTACGTCCACCGCTACCCAGTTCACGGTTGATGGTAATAACAAATTTCTCGTTTTTATTCATGATGATATCTTTTTAATTTAACGTGAGTTCGATGAAAATAATTAGAAAATAATTGTCTGATTATTAGGAAATTAGCGATATTTTTAGTAAATTTGTAGTCG
>CAJOQT010000058.1 GCA_905236875.1 uncultured Prevotella sp.
AATCCGTTGACTCACAAAATCGTTTATAAAAGACTGAATTTCAATTATTTCAAAGAACGATTAGTCCACTTTAACGGGACAGTAGTGATATTATATATGTACCTTTGTAACCAACAATTAATCAATTTGAAGTATTATCTATTTATAAGAAAGCTATGAGGAAAATCTTTAATTCACTATTAGGTTTTGGTATGTTTGCACTTCTGGCAACGTCGTGTCAGGATAAAATGGTTTATGACCCTGATGCCCCCAAGCCCAATGTCGATACTGCTAAAGTAAACATGTTCGATTTTTCGACGGCCCAGTTGGTCAATTTGAACATCGACTATTCAGCCTACCAGACCCATGGTCCCGTATTCTTCAGTGTCTATGGCGAGAATCCTTTCGAAGGTACTGATGCGGAGGCAACATTGAGAACAGACATTAAGCCCATTTATGAGAACTACACAAATGCTCAGGGTAAGTTCAGCGGAAAGGTAAAGCTGCCGGCATACGCCGAACAGCTGTACATTTTCACAGGAAACTTCTTTGTCATGGATCAGCTGATTACCGCTCCGGTATTGAACGGTATAGCAAGTGCTACAGCAGAGAACTTCGAGTCATCGACACGTGGTGCGTTAGCCATGCCGAAGGCTGGTGCAGCTACCAACAGCTTAGAGACGCTCTACATGCTGTCGTACGAGGTTGATGTGAACACTGGCGACAAGGTCAACAACCAGATCTACAAGGAGTGGCAAACGCCTCTGGGTAAGTGGGACAGCGAGAGCGGTCGTCCTTTATACCTGCTTGACAAGGCCACTGCCGATCCAGACCTGGTCTTCAGCGACGCAGAACTGGAGGGCCTCTATCAGACCATCTCCAACGCACTGGTAGCCAACCAGACCTGCAACGAGATCTACGTCAAGCAGGCAGACCTCACACTCGAGAAGGAGTCAGAGGTGGCCATCACATTCCTGGGCGGTGTCACCTGCTGGAACGACGCCATGGGTTACTACTATTACGACGACGCCCACAAGCCCACAAGCCCGATGGACCTGAACATCATCATGCTCTTCCCCAACACGCAGGACGGCATGTGGACACGCAGCTGGTGCAAGCATCCCAACTTCTATGGCAACATCGCACTGGAACGCGGTGACGTCGTCAAACTGATGTACTATCCCAACATTGCCAATGGCGACTTATCGGGTGCTACCGACAAGTTCCCCAAGGGAACGAAGCTGGGCTTTATCCTGAAGCCTAACGCATGGGGCATGCAGAAGCCTAACGGTAACAAGAAGTACTACAACAGCTACAAGGGCGAGGGCGTACTGAAGGACGGTACACTTGACATTGCACGCCAATACAATGTATGGGCAGCATCGACCGACGGACTGTCCTATTGTAATCCGCAGTACATCCCCTCTGACAAGGGAGCAATGGCGATTGACAATCCTACTGGCAGCAGCCGTACAGCCAAGTTCGCCTACAGGAACGACAATAATGAGGAATACGCCATCGTATCTTTCGAGGATGGTTGCAACGACCTCGACTTCGACGATGTCATCTTCGCACTCAAGCCCGTCAGCGCATTCTCCAAACTGCCAGTCGTAGAGAACAAGAAGACAGAGAACTACAGTGTCTATGCCTTCGAAGACCTCTGGCCTGCACAGGGTGACTATGACCTCAACGATGTCATAGTGGAGCTCAAGCAGGAGAAGGAGTTCTCAAAACTCTCTACAGAGACTGATTACAAGATCTACAAGCAGTCGTTCTCGCTGACCACCTATCAGAACTACGTCACACTGACCAGCGGACTGGCACTGACGCTGGAAACAGGCAATGCCACTCCAACAAGCATTGTTATGAAGACTGTGAAACCAAACTCCAATGACACTATCTCCGCCAACTTCGTCAAGGACGGTAAGGTTTATCTGCTCACAGAGGACGTCAAGGGCGAACTGGGAACAACATACATTCTCGAAGTCAACTACGAGGGTGGGGTAGCCAACACAGAGAGCAACATGGCATCTGTCAAGCCATTCATCTTCCGCAACGAGGCAAACGGACTGCGCTGGGAGGTACATATCCCCTTCGAGCCTGGTTCAGACAAGATGAACGAGGCCTACTACGGACAAGATGATGACCGCTCTGATAAGAGTCAGAATAGATTCTTTGTCAGAACGGGTAACTATCCCTTCGCTTTCTGTCTGGAAGGTGTGGACATCGAACCCTTCAAGAATACCCTGTTGAGAGGAAGGTATGAGAGCTGGTTGATTAACACGCTCTACAACGAGTTCCTGCCCTGGTCAATTTCAAAGGGAGCCGATAATAAATACTGGTATCTGCACCCAAGCGTTAGCGAATAATGTCAGTCACATAGAAGAACCCCGAGAGCTTCAAAACTTTCGGGGTTCTTTTTTTGTCTGTTCCAATTATTTTTAGTAACTTCGCACCCAACAAACTAAACAGTACAAAATTATGGATCATTATCTTGCAGACAAACAACGTTACAACAACGGTATGAAGTACGAGCGCTGCGGACGCTCTGGTGTTTTATTACCTAAGGTCAGCCTGGGCATGTGGCATAACTTCGGCAGCGTTGATCCCTACGAACGCAGCAGGGAAATCATACGCTATGCCTTCGATCATGGTATCACACATTTTGACCTGGCCAACAACTACGGACCGGCTTACGGGTCGGCAGAAGAGACCTTCGGACGCGTCATCGATGACGATCTGCGACCTTATCGCGACGAACTCTTCGTCTCGACGAAAGCCGGCTACGACATGTGGGATGGCCCTTATGGCGAATGGGGCTCCCGCAAATATCTGATAGCCTCGCTTGACCAGAGTCTGAAAAGGATGCATCTGGACTATGTCGATTTGTTCTACAGCCATCGCTTCGACCCCAATACCCCGATGGAAGAGACGCTTCAGGCACTGGTGGATATCGTCAGGAAAGGCAAGGCTCTCTATGTCGGCATTTCCAACTGGCCTTTGGAGCCGACAAGGTTTGCCATCGACTACCTCAAACGGCACGACACACCACTGCTCATCTATCAGGGAAAACTCAATATGCTCGACCGACAACCCATCGAGGAGGGAATATTACAGTGCTGCCAAGAAGCCGGAGTGGGATTCATCGCCTTCTCGCCGCTCGCACAAGGACTGCTGACAAACCGCTACCTCAACTGCCAGACAACAGTCGAAGGAAAGGTCAACGGCATACCGCAAGACTCGCGAATGTCAAAAGGCAAGTTCCTGCGTGAGGAAATGCTCACACCAGAACTACTGCAACAACTGCAACAATGGAACGCGGAAGCCCAGGAACAAGGCAAGAGTCTCGCAGAAATGGCACTTGACTGGATTCTCCGACAAAAAGGGGTCACCTCCGTACTCGTAGGAGCCAGCTCAACCAGACAGCTGCAACAGAACCTCCGCTGTATTTAGGGCGAGCCCCCTCCTAACCTCCCCCGAGGGGGAGGAACTTGGGGGTCACTGGAGGGAGGAACCGGGGGCTTCCGGCAACGGATTCGTATTACTTTGCCGTGCACCCAGCTTAATCAGCTGGTTCGCGGTGGTATTGATGCTCTGACCACCGTCAGTAATCTTCTTGCGACCGTCATCGTAGGCCTCGTTCACCTTCTTCAGGGCTTTGCCCATTGCCTCATACTCTTTCCAGAACTGTCCCACACGGTTCAGCATCTCGTTGGCCAAGGCATAGACCTTCTCGTGGTTCTGAGCCTGGACAATCTGCGTCCACGTCAGGTTGATGATGCGAAGTGCTGCAAAGAGTGTCTGCTCATCGGCAATAAACACATTCTTCTCCATTGCCCTGCGCCACATGTCCGGCTGGGCGTTCAGCGCCGTCCAGAGGGCACCTGTGTGAGGAACAAACATAATGACATAGTCCATCTTCACCTTGGGAGGCTGGATAAACGACGAATAATCCTTGGCCGACAATTCTTTCACATGCTTCTGCAGACTCTCAATGTGGGCCTTCAGATAACGCTGACGGTCTTCCTCGTTATCTGCATTGACATAATCCATGAAAGCCGTCAGCGACACCTTTGAGTCAATGATCAGCTCACGGCGCTGGTCAAGATGCAGGATAACGTCAGGACGCATCAAACTGCCGCCTTCTGATCTGACGGTACTGCCGGCAGCATCACGTATCACGGACTGTGTGTCATAATGAATGCCATTCGTCAGACCCTGTGAGCTGAGCAATTCATCCAGCACGGTCTCACCCCAGTCACCCTGAACCTTCGTACCATGCTTGAAAACACGCGTCAGTTCGTCGGCACTCTCTTTCGCTGCCATACTCTGACGCATCATGTGCTCAATGTTCGCCTTCAGTTCACCACTCATCGACGTCTGTTTCTGCGTGTTCTCGTCCATTGCCTTCTTCATCCTGTCGATGGTCTCACGCAATGGGGTGACAATCTGACCCAGATTCTGGTTGCTTGATTCAGCAAACTCTTTCTGACGCTCCTTCAGCATCGTGTCGGTAGCCGACTTCACTTGAGCCGAGACCTTATCCATCGTCTCACTAAACCTCGACTTCAGTTCCTCCATCGCCTCACGGTGACGTCGTTCCTGCAGCTCCAGATCCTCGCGGTGCTGACGTTCCTCCGTCTCCATTGCCTCGCGATGCTGTTCCTTCAGCTCACCCTTCTGAATAGCAAAGTCATCCTTCAGATTGGCAATCACCGACTCATAATGGTCCTTCAACTCTGACTTCTGCTTCGAACGCTCTTCTTCCAGCATCTCAAACTTTGCCTGAAAGGCACTACCTCTGGAACGTCCGATAAGGATACCTACCAGAACACCAACCAGAACTCCTATGATCAAAAAAACGACTTCCATATTCTTCGATTGTTATTATTTGCGTAATTGGATATTATTTCCTATCTTTGCACCATGATAAAGCAACCACAACTGGATTATTACGACCTGGCCCCTTATGTCGTAGCCTTCAGCAGCACCCGTCATGGGGGCTGTAGCAAGGGCAGCTATGCGTCGTTCAACATCAACCGCTATTGCGGCGACAGCGAAGAGGACATCTGCCTTAACCGCGAAGCACTGTGCCACCTACTTGGTATCAGCGACAACCGACTGATCATGCCCCATCAGGTCCACCTCACGAAGGTGGTGAGGATTGACGAGGCGTTTCTGGCACAAGGCACCCCAGAGAGACAGGCATTACTGGAGGGTGTCGATGCGCTGATGACAAACCTCAATAATGTGTGCATCGGCGTCTCTACAGCCGACTGCATCCCCGTGCTGCTCTACGACAAAGCCCACCAAGCCGTCTGTGCCATTCATGCCGGCTGGCGAGGCACCGTCAGGCGTATCGTCGTGAGAGCCATTGAAGCGATGAGGGAAGCCTACGATACACTCCCCCGGCAACTGACAGCCCAGATAGGCCCAGGCATCCACCTCGACAGCTTCGAGGTAGGCGACGAAGTCTATGACACTTTCCGACAAGCAGGTTTCCCAATGGAACAGATTTCAAGGAAGTACCCTTCCTCTGACAGCGGTGGTTCCCTTTCCCCTCAAAAGTGGCACATCGACCTGCCTGAATGCAACCGCTTGCAGCTACTCAACGCAGGACTGTTGTCCCAATCGGTCTGTGTCTCTCCCGTCTGCACCTACCAGCAGGCCACCAATTACTTCTCTGCACGCCGTTTAGGAATCGACAGCGGCAGAATCTTCACCGGCATCATGCTCAAGGACGACATTACTTGCACTCACCCTCGCCGTAGATAAACGACTGGGCGTTGCTGGTATAGTCGAATATCTCCTCTGGAAGGAAGAAGCGGCGCAGCTCAATGGCAGCGTTCTCCACAGAGTCGGAGGCGTGGACGATGTTCTGCTGGTTGCTCATCGAGTAGTCGCCACGAATGGTACCTGGAGCTGCCTCACGTCCGTTGGTGACACCGGCCATCTGACGTACCACCTTTACGGCTTCAACACCTGTCAGCGCCAAAGCCACCACAGGCGATGCCTGCATAGAGGCCTGAAGCGAGGGGAAGAACGGCTTGTCGGCCAGATGTGCATAGTGTTCACGCAGTATCTCATCGCTGAGCTGCATCATCTTCATGCCAGAGATACGCAAGCCGCGACGCTCAAAACGGTTCACCACTTCACCAATCAGCTGCCGCTGTACGCAACTGGGCTTCAATAATACTAATGTTGTTTCCATAATTCAATTGTTTTGGGTTTATTCTACGATTGTTCTTCTCTATCTGGCAAAGATACGAAGAAGATTCCAAACCACCAAATGATTGCATGGATTTTTATTGCCAGACGAACTGCTGTTGGCCAGTCAGGGAAAAATATTTGTAGATTTGTGTAGTTTTTCGTATCTTTGCTACGTCAAATAGGCGTAGAGATTCGAAAACAAAACGACAATGAATGCATTAGAAAGACAATTTGCGCAAACCGTAGCAGAACACAAGGGCACCATCTACACCGTGTGCTACATGTTCTCACAAGATGCCGACGAGGTGAACGACCTGTTCCAAGAGGTACTAGTGAATCTGTGGAAAGGTTTCGAGAGCTTCGAGCATCGCAGTAACATCAGGACGTGGATCTATCGCGTTGCTCTCAACACTTGCATCTCTCTCGACAGAAAGAAGCGACGCACAGCCACAGAACGACTGACGATGGACATCAACCTGTTTGAAGACTGCGATGAGGACACCAAACAAGTGGATATGCTTCACAAGCGTATCTCCAAGCTACAGCCCTTCGACCGTGCGATTGTCCTGCTCTGGCTCGAGAACCTTTCGTATGAGGAGATCGGACAGATTGTCGGCATCACTACTAAGAACGTCAGTGTCCGTCTGTTTAGAATCCGTGAACAATTAAAACAAATGTCAAACGATTAAACACCTACCCGTTATGAACAACGAATTTGAAAACAACATGAACGAGACTCAATTCGAGGATATGCGCCTGCAGATGAACACCCTGAAGAAGAAGCTGGCCGAACAGGATATCATAAACGATCACCTGATCCGTCGCTCGATGAAAAAGGACGCAGGTAGAATTACCCGCCGCTACTACATCATCATGGCTCTCTGCCTGTTGGTGATTCCGTACTCATATCTTGTATTTACGATGAATCTTGGTCTCTCGCTCACCTTCTGGATTGGCACCAGCATCTTCATGCTCGTATGCGCAGGAGCCACGTATTACAATTGCCAGAACGTAACAAGCGCGAATATGATGAGCGGCAATCTGATAGAAGTAGGCCGGAAGATGGCTCGCGCCAAGAAATTCGATGCCAACTGGCTCTACTTCGGCATACCTGCCGTCATCGCCTGGCTGGCCTGGCTGGTGTGGGAGCTCTATCAGCAAGATGCCGACACAGCACGCTACAGCCTTTATGGCGTGATTTTCGGAGCCGCTATCGGATCTTTCTTTGGCATCAGGATGCACACCAAGACCCTGCAACAGTATCAGGATATCATCGACCAGATAGAAGATTTCACGAAGGCATAGCGGCTGCCAGATCTTTCTTCATTCTTTCCTCAAAGACCTTTAAGTCAAGTCAGCAAAAGGTGCAAAAGTGCTTATGGCTCCATCAGTTACTCCTGTTGAAAACCTTATAGGTCTTTGAGCCTTCCTTCACAATGTAGTGACCCTTTGGCAAGCTGCTCAGCAGTTCGCTGACTGACATGTCTGTCTGGGGAACACTCTTTAGCTGTACACCGGAAAGACTAAAGATGGTGACGTTACGTGTTGTCGGAGTCATCTCCCTGCTTAAGATTCCAGAGGGCACGTTCGGCCAGAATGAAGCGATATAGGTAACGCCTGCAGAAGAGTTGGCAAGGTCGATTTTTCTTCCCCAGCGTACTGAACTACCGTTATTTCCCTCTACAATGGTGACCGTATGACCATCAGCAGCAACCTCAAGCACAACCACCGAATGACTATTATTATTTACACGGACACCGTCACCAACGCGGATTTTCGGAAGGTTGTTATACGATGCATCTATCTTCTCAACATCATACTCATAGTTTGAGCAATACTCCATCATGTCCATCATGAATGCAAAACACCCACTGCCAATACAATTGCCAGGCTTGTAACCTATAAATTTTACTGTGTTAGTATATTTGTAGCTATTGTCCCAGGGTGCTCCTTCAGCATACTTTGGATCACTTTTGCGGGCGATGAGGCGCTGATAGACTATTTCCTCGGTAAGAGCTTGTGCATTTGCTGACAGCACAGATACTAAAACAAAGAACAAAAGAGTAATTTTTTTCATAATGATAATGGTTTTAATTGAATTAATTTTGAATACTGCTGCAAAGATATAAAAAAGAATCGGTTTATTCAAGAAATCAAGGAAAAATCTTGAGATAACTCCTTACTCTTCATCCATGCGGTCACAGATACACCCATAAACTTCTTAAAGGCGGCGCTGAATGTACTATAGCTGTAGAAGCCGCTTTGCTGAGCGAGTTGCATAACCTTAACATTACTTTCAGACCCGATGCACTCGCGATAGCTACGGATAAAATGCTCTATGCGCAGACGGTTGATATAGGCATTGTAGGTGATACCTTGCTGTGCAAAGTATCCACTGAGATAGGTGCGGTTGGTGCCGATGGCTGTGGCAAGTTGCTGTAGGGTGAGGTCATGTTGTAAGTGGAGTTGTTTGGCTTCACAGTGCTGTTCGAGCAGCGCACCGATATTAATACCCTTGGGCGCTGCTTCTTCGCTCTCCTCCGTGATGGAGTCGAGTGTTTGCAATGTTTCAATACGCCAAAGCAAGAAGGCAATGATAACGATGGTGTTCACCTGTGCCAGATACTCCCTGACCATCTCTCCCGGGTTTGTGAAATAAGCCTCATAAACGGCAAAAATAGCGACCACGAAGAGCAGGCTCTGCCACACTTCCTTGTGCTCCAGGTCAGCATAGTTCTCATGCAGCCAACGGCCATACTTTACCAACGAATATATGTAATATACGACAAAGACTGTCATGACGGTCAACTGCCAGTATGTCGTCAGTTCAAAACCATAGAATTCATCGTGTCTGACAATTCCAACGGCAGCGGCCACAATGATGGGCACTTGCATCAAGACCCACGGCCAAAGTCTGCGCTGGCGGTCTTGCAACATACGCAGCAACATGGCCATAACGAGCGACACAAGTGTTATATGGTCGAGCGTAACAGCCGTGATATCACGTACTAACCGGTCGTCTGTCAGCCAATAGACACCAAGCACATACCACCATACATGACTAAGTGCGGCCGTCATGAAGAAAGCCGCTGTCCACCTGCGTAACGCCTCAGGTGGAGTGACGGTTGGGGCTATGGCATTACTGCGCCTCAGCCACAGATAGAAACCTGCAGCCAGCGCCAACATGGCAACTCCACCATATAGCAGAATAAAGAGAAGGTCATGAATACTCTGTTGTCCGTACATGGGTGCAAAGATACGCATATTTTGTGAAATGATCCCAGTATCGGTCTTGCAGAATTTACAATTCTCTTTCAGAATTTACAAAAACTATTGCAAATCTGACAATAATTCGGGCGAAGGGCACCTGTCTGTTGCTGAAAAGCAAAAAAAAAATTATCTTTGCAATATCAATGCAAAAAATAAAGACATATAAACCAGAAGAGAATGAAGACCTAAGGTCGTTTGTAAAGCGTATCATCGCAGAGCAGCCCGATCGCGAACCGTTGCGCATTATAGAGCAATTGGTAGAGATAACCATTAGTGAACTAAAGAAGTCTCCCTGCCAATTCTTTGCGACAGTTTCAGAAAGGCAGATGACGGTGACAATCCATCATAGTGGTCGTCCCATTGACGAACGTATGGTGTGGGTCATGGGCGATCATATCGATCGCGTCGATTACAAACCTGATGGCGACGACGGTTGGGTACTGACCATCCGCCGCGATATACCACCCCTTATCGTCACCAGGCGATAAAGGCACCATGATGGAAGTAAAATACAGAAGAAAAAGTCATTATACATGTATCAAGGTAAAAAGATTATTCAGCCACCCTACTTAAAAGCAGGGGACAAAGTAGCTCTTGTGTCTCCTGCCTATTGGGTGCCGCAGGAGGTTCTGCTGCAGGCTGCAGAAACCATCAAGAGCTGGGGACTCCGACCTGTCATCGGACCGCACACCAACAACCTGAATGTGAATGCCTATGCAGGAACAGCCGACGAACGTGCTGCCGACCTGCTGTGGGCACTCGAAGACGACAGCATCAAAGCCATTATCTGTTCACGAGGCGGGTATGGGTCCCTTCACCTGTTAAACCGCATCTCCATCGACCATTATCAGCAACACCCCAAATGGCTGATAGGTCATGGTGACATAACTATATTACTTTGTGCTATGGCCAGTGCTGGTGTAAATTGCATTTACGGTCCTATGGCATTCCAGATAGCCGGCAGTCAGGAACCGGCAACCTCCATCACCAGAAACATCCTTTTTGGCACTCTGCCGCAATACAGGATTCCCAGCCACCCTTACAACCGAAGTGGTCATGTGAAAGGTGTCCTCGTAGGAGGCAACCTGTCAAGTTATTCTGCCATTACGGGAACCAGATACCATCTCCCGCCGAAACAGGACATTATCCTCTTTATCGAGGAGGTGGAAGAGTCTTTGCACAGTATCGATCGGTTGTTTTATATGCTAAGTCTGCAACTTGACTTTGAAAAAGTGAAAGGTATCATCTTTGGCACATTCAGTTCCATCAAGTTCGACCTTCAATATGGCAGTGTGGAGCAAATGCTCATTGCACATCTGCATGAATTTGACATTCCCATCTGCTGCGGTTTCCCTGTTGGCAGCAATAGTTGTATTCCATTAATAGAAGGGGCACTATGCTCATTAGACGTGTCAACAGAGGGGGCCGTTCTGTCATACGATATGAAAGGTACTATGGAGCCTTATGAGGTACATGAAGCAAATATGCAGCTCTTTAGAGAAAAGGATTTATAAAAGGGCATTGTAACTCGTCTCTCCCAAACCACCCTTCTTGCTCTGCTTGGAGGCCCTTCTTGCGGTTGCCCGGAAGCCTTCTTGCGGTTGCCCGAAGGCTCTTTTGCGATACTCGGAGGCCCTTCTTCCATATACAAGAAGGCTTCTTAGCAATCGCTAAAGTTCCCTCCGAGGATTGCTAAAGGGCTCATCAGACGGCTTTTGAAAAAGAGAGTCATGGGGACAGGCACCTGACCCAGTATTGGGTCAGCGGTCCTGTCCCCAAGACCCGACCAATCGCTGAATAACACTATAACTGAGTCCAGAAACTCTCGACATCTGACGAGGGCCTGCTCGCAAATCCCTCATCACTAAAGCAACTATTTGTTTCTGACGATTCTTGTCTAACGACTGAAATGCAGTTATACTAATAACACCGCTTATTTGCAGAATCATTTGCCTCACGACTTCATCAGCAACTACCACTTTTTCACCCTGCATATCAAGACATCCAACATCGTCTGGCAATGGAATGTTTACCATATCCTGAAGCACCTCTATTGACGACCGACGTAAAACCGGCTGTATCTGACATAGCCGTATAGAAGAATTTCCCAAATAGTCATTACCCCAGCTGCTATACTTGTAGTTTCCAGCATCCGTAACAAGTCCAGCCTTTACTGGATTCTGATGAATATATCGGAACAACGTAAAGAAATACTGCATATCATCGCATGGCTCACTCTTAAATCTATCCTGAAATAGATGTCCTACACGACCATATTTTTTGTTGAAATAGAAAACATAACTTGAAGCTATTGATTTCATAATCTCCTTCAGTTCCCACTCCTTTTCCCGTAAAAGAAGATGAACATGATTGGGCATCAAACAATAGGCATAGATGTGACATGCACATATGGTTGACGTCAAATCATTTGAAGGGCGCGAGAACAAACCAGAAAGAATCCTAATGAACATCCTATAGTCCTCGTCACCCTCAAAAATGTCTTGACGATTAATACCACGTAACATTACATGATAAATACCCGTCCCACTATGTTCTCTTGCTTGCCTTGACATAGTCCGTTATTAGATAATCTGTTTTAATAACGGTGTTTCATGGCCTTTATTGTACATAAGTGGGTCAAGTGCCTGTCCCCATGATCCTCCGAGTTAACCACTCGCACAGCCTCCTTGTCCAACAGCGGGTGAACGCTCCTGACAACCTTTATATTGCTAACGCTGCCGTCTTTCTC
>CAJOQT010000059.1 GCA_905236875.1 uncultured Prevotella sp.
ACGCTGGTGGTATTTCGCATTTTTTATTTCTGCCGTACCTTTGCACCCAGAAACATTAAATTCACTAAAAAGATATAAAGAAACGACAACAACATGAAGAAAGCAGTATTTACAATAGCATTGATTTTAGGGCTGCAGCTTAGTCTGACAGCCGTTGCACAGAATAATGATCTGATAACCCTTCGAGTACCTCATTTTGTACGTCCGTTAGTTGAGAAGTGGGTTACTGAGTATCAGAAGTCTAACATCAACGTGGATTTCCAATTCGTTTCAGGGAAATCCCAGGATAACAACAACACGATTTCATTCACTACCGACGATGATGCCGTTGCTTTCGCGCGCTTTGCCGTACTACCCATTACCACCAAAGCATCAAAAGCACAACAGCTGATAGGATCCCATCGCCTTAATGCAAAGAAATTGAAGAGTCTCTTCTTTGAGAAGGAAGATTTTGACGAGGAAGAAGAAGACAACGACAACGAACAAGCACTCCATATCTATACAGGTAGTGGTCAACAATCTGTTTCCCGTTTCATTGCATCTTATTTCAAACAGGAGACAGCAAACTATAAAGGTAAAAAGATATCAGGCGACGACAGTTTCCTCAATACCGCCATTAGCCGCGACCCTCTGGGTATTACCTTCAACCCGCTTTCCAATATCTTTGACTTGCAGAGCCGAGAAGTGCGTAGTGACCTTGCATTGCTCCCTCTTGACATCAATAAGGAGGGTAAGCAGGTTCTCAATGAGGGACATCTCGACCAGATTATAACTTTGCTCGAAAATCAGACATATAGCGAGATTCCTGTTGGTACTATCGGACTGTCGTACAACCATGCCAACCCCGTGCTCGAAAGTTTCGTACAATGGGCTCTTGTCAATGGCACGCAGTACGTCCACGAATATGGTTTGCTTCAGTTGTCGAAGAATTATCTTGCACAGAAATAGGTTCCACAAACTTTAGCCATATATTAGTAGTATTATTTGTTTTAGATGAAGGATCGGGCCATAAGTGCCCGTTCCTTTAGAGGAGACTTGTATTTATGAAAAAGAGATTTACTTCTATCATCATAGTTTGGCTTACTGCTATTATTGCGACAGCACAAACAGTCATCACAGGCCGTATCACCGATGCACGCACAGGAGAACCACTCATTGGAGCCACATTAGTTCCAAAATCGAGTAACGAACTTGGTGCTGTGACGAACATCGACGGACAATTCACACTGACCACACGTGTAAAACTGCCACTCACACTCGATGTGCAGTTTATTGGTTATCGGTCACAGGAGGTTGATGTTTACGATGGTGCAGAATCCGTCGACATAGAACTGGTGGAAAACACCAACCGGCTTAACGAGGTTGTTGTCGTGGGTTACGGCACACAAAAGCGCACACAGCTGACGGGAAGTGTAGTAACGGTAAAGGCAGACATCTTTGAAACCTCGCAGGCCGCAACGCTTGATGGCGCATTGAGCGGACAGGTGGCTGGTCTTAACGTGACGGCCAGTAGCGGTCAGCCTGGTGCCGACAGTCAGTTGCGCATCCGTGGCGGCAACTCGGTCAACGCCTCCAACGAGCCGCTCTACGTCATCGACGGCTTTATCTATTTCAAGGATGCTTCCAACAGCAGTACGGGTTTGGGAGGATTTGCCAGCGGACTGAACCCACTGGCCACCATCAACCCTAATGACATCGAGAGCGTCGAGGTACTGAAGGACGTATCGGCTACTGCCATTTATGGTTCACGGGGTGCCAATGGTGTCATTCTCATCACCACCAAACAGGGTAAGGCCGGCGCCAAACGTGCGCATATCAGCTATACCTATAACATCGGTGTGAGCAACATCAGCAAGAAACTCGACCTGCTGAATGCCTCAGAGTGGGCACAGTTCCAGAAAGACTATTTCAGCAACAAGGGCGGCTACACCGATGCCGAGATTGCTGCTTTGGGAGGTGGTACAGACTGGCAGGATGCCGTGCTGCGCACCGCCATCGGTCAGAGTCATGAACTGAGCATCACAGGGGCAGGCGACAAGAGCCGCTATGCCTTCTCGGCCAACTATACCGACCAGGATGGTATCGTGCTGAATACAGGATTTCAGCGCTACAATTTCCATACCAATCTGGAGTGGGAACTACGCGAAGGACTACGCTTTGGTGTCAATGCCACCTACGGCCGATCCAAACAGCAGGGGCTGACCACCACTGAGGAACAGGTATTCAACTCTTCGCCCTACTCTGCAGGCATCACCAACAGCTTTGTCTATGCCCTACTGATGCCGCCTGTCATCAGTGTCTATAACGCTGACGGCTCCTACAATTTCACGAACCCCTACGAGTATGCCTACTTCGCCATCGGCGACCACGCCGCCAATCCGGTCTACGACCTCAAGGAAAGTGTGGCAGAGAACATCAACAACTATCTGTTGTCGAATGTCTGGGCGAGTTACCGTATCGGTGACCTGACACTGAAGGCATCAGTAGGTCTGAGCAGTGAGAAGCTGACGCAGAACTACTTCTCTGGTGCCTACACCTCGCTGGGTCTGGCCACTCAGGGCATAGGCGGAACTGGCAACCGTCAGACAGACATTTGGCAGCAGGAATATACCGCCACATACGCAAAGGACATCAACGACCACCACTATATTGATGCGCTGGTGGGATTTACGCGCCAGACCTCGACTTCAACATATAGCAATATCCGCACCAACCACTATACCAACGAATCGCTGAAGCAGTATAACCTGGGCGACGGTTCGGGCACCTATACTCCGCAGACGGGCATCTCAGAGTCGACGCTGAACTCGCTGATAGCGCGTGTCAATTACACGCTGCTCAATCGCTATAATGCCACTGCCACCCTGCGTGCCGACAATTCGAGCCGTTTCTCGAAAGACTATCGTTGGGGCTGGTTCCCCTCGCTGGGCTTGTCGTGGAATGTCGACAAAGAGGGCTTTCTGGCTAATGTCAAGAGCATCGACTACTTGAAGGTACGCCTCTCGGGCGGTATCGTGGGCAATCAGGAGATTCCCGACTATGCCTTTACCACCTCGTATGCCACAGGCTCGTATGCCGGCTCATCGAGTTACTCGAAGGAGAATGCGTCGAACGATCATCTGAAATGGGAAACCACCGCATCCTATAACCTCGGCTTCGACCTTGGTCTGCTGAAAAACCGCCTGAATATTGTTTTCGACGCTTACTACAAGAAGACCAGCGACCTGCTGCTTGTTGTGCCAGTAGGCTTTGCCAGTGGTGTCACCTCACAGTTGCAGAACGTTGGCAACGTGGTGAACAAGGGCGTCGAACTCAGCGTCAATGCTACTCTCTTGCAACGCAGGAAACTGCAGTGGACTGTCAGCGCAAATGCTGCTTATAACAAGAACGAGATTACCGACATGGGCACCACCAACGATGTTATCCTAGGCTCCGATAAGCAGCAGATACTGCGCCGCGGCGAGTCGCTTGGTGCTTTCTACGGCCTACAGTTTGCTGGCATCGTTCAGCAGGGAGAGGATGTCTCAAAGCTGCCTAGCGTCAACGGACAGATACCTAAGCCGGGTGACCTGAAGTTTGCCGATACCGACGGAAACGGCCGCATCGATGGTAACGACCGCGTTATTCTGGGTAGCACACAGCCCAAGATCGTCTATGGTTTCTCGTCGCAGTTCTCCTATCGTGGCTTTGATGTCTCGACCTCCTTCTCGGGCAGCTATGGCAACAAGGTGTTTAATGCGCTGGAGCGCCGACTGGAACAGACGGGCGATTCGTACAACGTACTGACTACCGTGCTCGACTCTTGGACCCCTGCCAACGGCAGTCAGACACTCCCCCTGGCCACCAACGCCCGTCCGTTCAGCTATATCGACAGTCGCTATGTGCAAAATGCCAGTTATCTGAAACTGCGTAATTTGACCATCGGCTACAAGTTTAAGGTAGCTGGCTTGCAGTCTGTTGTTGAGAGCATTCGCCTCTACGCTACGGCATCGAACCTCTTCACCATCACACCCTATAAAGGTTACGATCCAGAAGTCAGCAGCGGCACCGACAGTGGTGTTTACCCCGCCTCGCGCACTTTCACGTTTGGAGTGAATATATCATTATAAACAAAACATAGTATTAATTTAAAGGTAAAAGGAGATTTTCAGTATGAAAAAGAAGAATTTACTTTTTGCAGCCCTTGTGGCAGTAGCAACATCGACAGGCTTTACAGCTTGCTCAAGTGACAGTGACGACAACAGCAGTAATAACAACCAGATCGACGATCAGAATGTCGTAGCCGACGATGCCTCGGCCCTTTCGCTGGTCAACGGTGTGTATAGTCACTGGCAGCCCCTGTCGTCATCGTTCTCGTTCATCATCGAGTTGAACTCCAACAAGCTCATCTCGTTCGAGGGTGAGGAGAGCGAGGCAGGTCCTGTGAACAGCCGTTTCGAGCAGGAACCAACGACATGGTATCAAGTGAAGATTTTCAATCACCTGCTGTTGGGTATCGCTCAGGACAACGAGGCCATCACCACCATCAGCAACTCGCTGAAGTTGGGCAAGGTGACACAGGCGGGTTATAATGCCGCTGTGGGTAAGGCCAAGTTCCTGCGTGGCCTGGCCTATCTGAAACTGGCCCAGCTCTGGGGCGAAGTGCCTGTATTTACCGAGGCAGGCGGTTCAACCACCGAGCGTCAGGAACTTAATGTCGTATTCAACCAGATAGTCAGCGACCTGACCGATGCCGAATCGCTGTTGCTCGACTATAGCGGTGACCCACGTGTTCCGTCTAAGCAGGCCGCTCAGGCATTGCTTGCCCGCACCTATCTGGTATGGGGTGACAACCCGCTGTCGCAGGCCGAGGTGGCAGCCATTGCCAACGGTCAGTCCGATCCGGCCTTCTCGAAGACTGATGCCCGTCTGCAGAAGGCCGTGGAGTATGCTAACAAGGTGATCAGCAGTGGCCGTCTGGCCCTTGACCCCGAGTACAACAAACTCTATGGACGTGACTACGAGTCGAACAAGCGCGGCACCAACGAGCACCTCTTTACTATTGCTCACGACGGCGACAAGAAGGATGCTCAGGGCAACCACCAGACACACTGCTCATGGACTTTCCCCTTCCAGAACGGTGAGAACGGCAATGGCTACACCCAGAACCACACCGAGGTGGCCGATGACGACCTCTACGACGACTGGAAGGCTGAGCAGCCCAACGACAAGCGTCTGGCTGAGACCTACTTCGTCGAGGTTAAGAACCCCGAGACAGGCCTCACTCACCACTACTACTCGCCCATCTATACCCCCATCAACGGCAAGGGCGTAGATCAGAGCTACGACGATGCCGAGAACCTCGAGATTAAGCAGAACTCTGTCGACCGCATCGAGATTCGCTACGCCGAGGTGCTGCTCATCAAGGCCGAGGCCCTTGTGCAACTGGGTCGCAACAGCGAGGCTGCCGAGCCCTTCAACCAGCTGCGCCGTCGTGCCGGAATCGCCGAGGTCAGCGCCCCCTCCTTCGACCAGATCAAGCGTGAGTGGGACTACGAGTTCACCTACGAGCAGTTCTCCGTGCTGAACAGCTATCGCTGGAAGGACCTCATCTCGTCAGTCAAGCAGGTGAAGAACTACAAGCACTTCGCTGACGATTGGAAGGAGAAGCAGACCTTCACCTCTGACCAGGAGGCCTACTTCCAGAAGGTGCACAACCACCTCGTGGCTAAGTACAACAACGTTCGCGGCAAGCACTACCGCCAGCCCATCCCCACAGGTCTCTCTGGAGAGGCACTCGGTATTGCTCAGAACCCCGGATATTAATCTAATAACATATCTTTTGGCTCATTCATAATAATAATTGAAAATGAGGACTGGCATAAAGGTAATACCAGTCCTCATTTTTCTATGAGAAAGAACATGAGGAAAAACGCTTTCATTTCTCTGATACCATTTAGCATCTTCGTAATTAGTGCCATCGGCATCTCTTTCGTGGGTGCTGTTGACATCAACTTGTTGGTAAGCATCGCTATCCTGGCAATACTAATTGGGGCACTGCTTACAAAAGGGAAAGACTGGTATTGGAGCACGATATTCGAGTTCTTTGGTAGCAAAACTGCTGTTACTGCTACGCTATTATGGCTCATCGTCGGGGTTTACGGTGCCATCTTGAAAGAGGGACACATCGTGGAAGGACTGGTGTGGGCGGCAGAGAGGCTACAAATAGGAGGAACAGTATTTACCGTTGCGGTATTCCTTTTCTCAGGTTTGTTTGCCATCAGTACCGGATCAGGCTTCGGCACCATCAGTGCCATGAGCATCACGCTTTTTCCCGCCGGCATCATGTTGGGAGCCACTCCTGCCCTTCTTGGTGGCGCCATCTTATCCGGGGCAGCATTGGGTGACAGTATTGCCCCTGTATCAGATACGGCGGTGATTGCTGCCAGCACACAAGAATATGCTGACGGCAGGCAAGTGGCGGATATTGGTGGAACGGTAAAGAATAGACTTTGGTTTGTACTTATCGCTGCGTTCTTCACTCTGATAATATTTGTTGTTGTGGGACTGCTGTCAAACGAATCATCAACAATCATTCTTGATGAAGATACGGATATGCAGCCATACGGGCTGACCATGTTGATTCCCACCTTTCTGGTCATCCTGCTTTCATTCCATCGAGTCAATATTTTCATCTCTCTCTTCATGGGTATGCTCTTGGCGGTGGTTATTGGCTTTTCATTTCAACTGTTTGACATGAGTGAACTCATCAGTATCAGCGATGGGAAAGTTTGCGGAGCCGTGGTTAACGGCATTGCCAGTATGGCCAACATTTGTATTCTGCTTATGGTAGTGGTATCGTTGTCGGGGCTGATTATCCGTAGTGGATGTATGGACTTTATCATTGGGAAGCTGAACAGTCATATCATCCGCTCGAAGAGGGATGCAGAGTTGACCATCTTCTCCTTGGTATCGCTAGCAGGTATTCTTATCGCTGCTGTCAACACCATTGCCAACATCTGCATTGCACCGTTTGTCAACAGCATTGGTCATCAGCACGCTCTTCATCCTTATCGTCGGGCTACGCTGTTGGCAACAGTTATCTGCACGTTCCCCTTCTTCTTACCTTACGGCGGATGTGTACTATTGCTGCAAAAAGGCATTGAAGCATCGACCTGCGGAGTAAGTATCCGTGCAACTGATGTGTTCCTCACCGCAATCTATCCCTGGACCTTATTCGTCGTGATGTTTGCGGTGTGTTTAAAAGGTTATAAAAGAAAGATTCAATGAAAGAACTGACGAGACTGATTTTGGACGATATGCGTCCTGCACTGGGTGTCACGGAGCCAGGCGCTATAGCCTTTGCAGTGGCAACAGCAAAAAAGTATGTGACGGGCGATGTGAAGATCATACGCCTGGTACTTAATAGCGGGATGTATAAAAATGCCTTTACTTGTGGAATACCAAATAGTAGCGAGGTGGGCAATGAACATGCTGCAGCCCTCGGCTATGTGGCAGCTAATGCCGACAAAGGTCTGGAATGTCTTGAGGGCGTGAAACCTTATCACAACAGAGTGGCCAAGACCTTCATCAAGGAAGGGAAGGTGAAAGTAGAACTGGGCGACATCAGCAGTCGTATCTATATTTTTGCCGAGATTACTACTAACGAAGGCTTTGCCAGTGTGACAATTCGTGATACGCACACCAACATCACGCAGATTACGAAAGACGGAAAAACTATCTTCGAGAAAAGATCAGATGACCAGTCGGCAAAAGAAAACAAATCCGTGCCCTTGATTCATCGCTACACCCTTCGCAAACTCTTTAGTTACGCCCATAAGGTTCCCATAGAGGAAATCAGCTTTATCCGTCAGGCCTACAACCTTAACCTGGCTCTGTTCAAGCAATCCCTCAAAAGCCGTCGCACATCATTTGCGCATTACTTGTTTAAGAAAAACGGTCAGCGCATCATTTCCGACAACGAACAAACGTCTGCCTCCCTGCTCTGCAATGCCGCTATCGAAGCACGAGTACTGGGACTTTCACTGCCCGCTATGAGCATCACTGGCAGTGGGGCTCACGGTATTATCGCCACATTGCCCCTTTATGCATCGGCGCAAGTAAACCATTACAGTGAAGAGCAATTACTGCGTGCCACAGCCCTTAGTTACCTTGTTTGCATGTATATCAAAGAATATTCCGGCAAACTATCTGCCTTTTGCGGCTGCGCCATAGCAGCAGGTACGGGCATGGCCTGCGGACTCGCATTCCTGAAAGGAGGCACTCTGAAAACGCTTCAGCTCGTCATCCAGAATATGGCTTCCAGTATCACCGGCATGATATGCGATGGAGGTAACCATGGGTGTACCATAAAGGGCATCGTTGCTGTAGATGCAGCCTTTCAATCCGTCAACTTTGCCCTCGAAGGCATCACCATCGGCAATAGTCACGGAATTAATGGTCATTCGCCTGAAGAAACCATGCGTCATATCGGCATGATTGCCTCTCCAGGTATGGTAGAAACTGAGAAAGTCATCCTAAAGATAATGACAGAGAAGGGATGATAAAAACTGTATGCCAAACGTTTGGTATGTGAAATGCCATGAAGTGGCGATTGTGCAGCTCATAGAAACCCACTACCTTTGCACCCAGTTACAAACTTTAAAATGTAGTAAGGATATGAAAAAGGTAATGAGATTGTTTTTCGCCGCGGCAGTCCTGGTGGGGTTGACGGCTTGCAACTCGAACGATGATTTTGGTAGTCAGACGATTGAGATTCCTGGTGTGACGATAGACGGTGATGTGGATTGCTGCTCAGCCGAGGAGGCGCTGCAGGTGTACCGCTTCTTGCAGACGGTGAAGATTATTCCGGAACTCTCGACAGTAGTGGACGGACAGTACAATGTCTTTGCCTACTCGAAGACGGGTTCGTTCCACACGGGTTACAACGAATTGTTCTTTGTGGCTACGAAGAAAAAGAATGGCAACTACATCAAGAACTTCGACGTGACGAACGTGACGCCGCTGATGCTGATGGTGAAGATGAACATGAAGCACAGCACACCCGTAGGTGGAAAGGTGGAGTCATTTAATAACGACTATCTGGCCGTGAAACGAACTTGGGTGTCGTTCCTGATGAATAGCAGTGAGTCAGGCTCGTGGACGCTGGGTTACGATGTAAACGTACTGGGTAGCAAAGGCGGCATCAAGGCGACTGACATCACGGTGAATGCGCTGCCTGATGGTCAGTCGTGGCTGAAGAACTTCAAGTGGAACGACCAGACGTACTTCCTGTCGCTGGTGAACCCAACGGACTGGCAGATGGGTAAGAACACCATCACGGCCTACGTGTCGCAGAAGAGCAACCCCATCACCATGCCGTACGCACTGGCTGAGGAGCAGTTCACCATCGAGATTGACCCGCGCATGCCCGACATGGGTAACCATACGTCACCTGACAATACACCTCTGACTCGTCAAGCCGACGGCAGTTATCAGGGCAATATCAACCTAACGATGACCGGTCTGTGGCGCATCCACCTGACGGTGAAGGACGCTCAGGGCAACATCGTGGCTGGTGGCGATGAGCTCGCTAATGGTTTCAGTTCACTTTATTGGGAAGTAACTATTTAAGTATGTTGACAGTTTTGCTATCCACTATACTTTTGTCAGACACGGTGACCACCGAAAAGGCGCAAAACCTTGACGAGGTGGTCATCGTTTCGGAGACGGGGCGAGGACGGAAACGCTCTGCGAAGGGACAGGTGGCCAGTATCGACGAGCACCTCGGTGAACTGAAGAACGTCAATCTGGTGCGTCGTGGCTCGTATGCATGGGAACCCGTGGTGAATAACATGCAGACGGAGCGTCTCTCTACGACCATCGACGGCATGAAGATCTTCTATGCCTGCACAGACAAGATGGACCCAGTGACCTCGTATGTGGAGAGCGGCAATCTGCAAAGCATCAGTCTGAACAGCGGCCTCGACGGCAATCCGCAGGCCACAGGCAACATCGGCGGCAGTCTCGACCTGAAACTGCGCAAGGCGGGCTTCGATAATGACGCTTTTCACGCCAGCGCCTCGGTAGGTCATGAGTGGAACGGCCACGTGCAGGTGTATGGTGCCGATGCGGCGCTGAGCAGTCATAGGACGTATCTGAATGCGGGTGCCTTCTTTCGTCATGCCGACAACTACAAGGTGGGCGGTGGCGACGAACTCCAGTTTTCGCAGTTCCAGAAAGTGAACGTCTTTACGAATGCGGGACTTCGACTGGCCGAGAAGGATATGCTGGAGGCAACCTTCATCTTCGACCGCGCCACCGATGTGGGTTATCCTGCGCTGAACATGGACGTGGCGAAAGCTGAGGGACTGATCACATCACTGTCGTATAAGCACCTCTTTCGCAAGGCCAGTTGGGAGACAAAGGCGTATTACAATCATATCACCCACGAAATGGATGATACCAAGCGCCCCGACGTGGCGATCCACATGGATATGCCGGGCAAGAGTTGGACGGCAGGCGTCTATAGTTTGCTGACGACATCGCTGAAGCAACACGACCTCGCACTGAACTATGACCTCTATTACAATCGTCTGTTTGCCGACATGACGATGTATCCGGGTGGTGCAGCACCGATGTATATGGTGACGTGGCCCGACGTGGGGACGCTGAATACGGGAGTGGCTCTGACAGATAACGTGCGCATCGCCCGCAACCAGTCGCTGCGTCTGTCAGCCAAGGTGGCTTGGCAGCAGCAGCGCCTGAACAACGAGGAGGGCTATCATGCCCTGAAGGTCTTCTTCCCTGGCATGACCGATGCATATCATCAGACAACAGGTCGTATAGCCGCCAACTATAATTTTTTAATTTTTAAATTTTTAAATTGCTCCATCGGAG
>CAJOQT010000060.1 GCA_905236875.1 uncultured Prevotella sp.
AATGATGAAGCAGGTAAACATTAGAATTCCGCTTAGAATGCTCGTCCTTTTGTTAGGACTGTTTCTATCGGTAGGAGCCTTTGCACAGCAGATTACTGTCAAAGGTTATGTTCAGGATGCTCAGGACGAACCGATTATTGGTGCGACCGTCCGTGTGGTAGGCACACAGATAGCTGTCATCACCGATATCGACGGTAATTTCACCTTACAGTGTAATGAAGGTGCCAGCATCCAGGTTTCTTACATTGGTTACGAGACTGCTACTGTTACTGCTGCCCCACAGCTTAACATTATTCTGCAGGACGAAGCCAACACACTGAACGAAGTAGTCGTCATCGGTTACGGTCAGGCAAGAAAGACTGACTTGACCGGTTCGGTTACAGCCCTGAAACCAGATGAGAAGAATCATGGTTTGCAGGTTACTGCACAAGACATGATTCAGGGTAAGATTGCCGGTGTAAATGTGACGACCGGTTCCGGACAGCCAGGTACAGGTGCAACCATCCGTATCCGTGGTGGTTCGTCGTTTAACGCCAGTAACGACCCGCTGATTGTGATTGACGGTCTGGCAATGGACAATCAGGGTGTGAAAGGTCTGTCGAACCCCCTCTCCATGGTGAACCCCAACGATATTGAGAGCTTCACTGTGCTGAAGGACGCTTCTGCAACCGCCATCTATGGTAGCCGTGGTTCAAACGGTGTCATCATCATTACGACCAAGAAGGGTCGTAAGAACATGGCTCCACAGGTTAGCTACAACGGTAACGTGTCAGCATCTATCATCAGGAAGTACACCGACGTACTGACAGGAGACCAGATGCGTTCCTTGGTCGGCGAACTCTACGGTGTTGAGTCGGCTCAGTACGCATTGCTGGGAACCGCCAACACTGACTGGCAGAAGGAGATCTACCGCACTGCTATCAGCCACGACCACAACATCACGGTGGCCGGTTCTACGAAAAACCTTCCCTATCGTGTTTCTTTGGGCTACACAGACCAGCAGGGTATCTTGAAGACCTCTGCCTTCAAGCGTTTCACCGCTTCGGTGAACCTCAATCCTTCTTTCCTGGATGATCACCTGAAATTCAACATCAACGGAAAGTTCATGTATGCCCACAATAATTACGCTGCTGGTGCTATCGGCAGCGCAGTAGGCTTCGACCCCACACAGCCCGTTCGTTCCAGCGACTCCAAGTTCGCTAACTTCAATGGCTTCTGGCAGTGGACACAGGCTATGGGCTCTGGTCGTGCTCCTGGTTGGGACTGGGACAAGATCGCCTTGGCTGGTTCGAACCCCGTTGCACAGTTGGAGGCCAACAACGACCGCGCCAATTCTTTCGACTATCAGGGTAACGTGGAACTCGACTATCAGATCCATGGCTTTGAGGACCTGCGCCTCCACATGAACTTCAGCGGTGACTGGGGTAATGGTAAGCAGCAGCAGGACGTAGAGCCTTGGGGTCCCGACAGTTTCTACTACGGCTTCCACAAGACCGATAAGGAACACAAGTACAACTTGAACTACACCGCTTACGTACAGTACTACAAGGACTTCACCGAGACACAGCACTTCGACATCATGGGTGGTTACGAGTGGCGTCATGAGAAGTACTGGGGTAACTATAACGACTACGGCCTCTATCCCAGCGGACATCCCGGTGTCAGCGCTGGTGACAAGTACAACGAGCAATCCAGCGAATGGAAGTCAGAACACTACCTCGTTTCATTCTATGGACGTATGAACTACATCGCTTTCGACCGCTACATGCTGACCGCTACGCTGCGTGCCGACGGTTCTTCACGTTTCAACAAGGACAACCACTGGGGCTACTTCCCCTCTGTAGCATTTGGTTGGAAGATCAATGAGGAGAGCTTCCTGAAGAAAGCCAAGAACCTCAGCGAACTGAAGCTCCGTCTCGGTTGGGGTATGACCGGTCAGCAGGAAGGTATCGGCGACTATTCTTATTTCGCTACCTACCAGCAGCCCACCAGCACCCGCGTGCTCTATCCCGTTGCAGGCGAAGGCTACCAGTACATCCCCAATGCCTATAATCCCGACCTGAAGTGGGAGACCACCACAACTTATAACGCTGGTCTTGACTTTGGTTTCTTCAACAACCGTATCTTGGGTAGCGTTGATGTCTATCACCGTAAGACTACCGACCTGCTGATGTCTGCACCTGTGGCTGCCATGAGTAACTTCGGTAACAGAGTGATGAAGAATGTCGGTGAGCTGGAGAATACTGGTGTCGAGGTTTCGATGACAGTACGTCCTATCCAGTCGGGTGACCTGAACTGGGAAGTCACTGGTAACTTCACTTATAACAAGAACGAAGTTGTGAGATTGGCAGGCGACGGACAGCCCATCCAGTATGGTGACGTTGGTCTGGGTATAGGTTCTACCGCCATGTGTCATCAGGAAGGCCAGCCCATGTACTCCTTCTGGGTATATCAGCAGGCTTACGATGCTGACGGCAAGCCCATTCAGGGTGTCGTCGTTGACCGTGACGGTAATGGCGTCATCGACGATGCTGATAAGTACTTCTACAAGTCTGCAGCAGCTCCCTGGCTCTTTGGCTTGAGCTCTCGTCTGCAGTACAAGCAGTGGGACTTCGGCTTCTCGCTCCGTGCCAGTGTAGGCAACTATGTGTTCAACCAGCTGAAGCTGGGTCACCGCTCTCTCGAATATGTAGGATCAGGTACAGGATTCATGAGCAATACCATGCCTTACGCCTACGAGGTGAACTTCAAGACTTCTGCCAAGCAGGATGATGCTCTGACCGACTACTTTGTAGAGAATGCTTCGTTCCTGAAGTGTGACAACATCACATTGGGCTACTCCTTTGAACAGCTCCTCAAGGGCAACAGCTTCAAGGGCATCAACGGACGTGTCTATGCATCAGCCACCAATGTGTTCACCATCACGAAGTATGCAGGAATGGATCCTGAAGTCGGAGGTGGTATCGACGGCAACATCTATCCACGTCCTCTGACATTGCTTCTGGGTGTTTCACTTAATTTCTAAATTCTTAAAACAACAATAGATTATGAACCCAAGAATTTTCAAACATATATTGCCCGCAGCAGCGATGCTGTTGACGCTGGGCTTGAATTCTTGCATCAACGACTTGGATGTAGAGCCGATCGACCCGAGTAAGAACTTGACAGTCGATGCACAGAAGCTCTTCAACAAGTGCTATGCAGAATTCGTACTTGAAGGTTACGACCTTGGTAGCTCGGAGTTGGATCTCGGAGACTCTGGTCTTTCTGTACTCTATCGTCTGATGTGGAATGCTAACGAGTTGACCACCGATGAGGCTATCTGCGGATGGACCGATAAGGGTATTGCTGACTTCGACTACAATTCTTATACCGCCAACAATGACTGTCTCTACGGTCTGTACTGGCGTCTCTGCCTGGGCGTGAGTCTCTGTAACCAGTATCTGAAAGAATGTGCCGACTACGACGAGACGATGACGGCCGAGGTACATTTCCTCCGTGCACTCTATTATTACTATTTGCTTGATAACTACGGAAATCCTTCGTTCACCGAGACCGTCAGTTCTGACAACCCCATACAGATTCAGAGTGCTGAGTTGTATGCATGGATCGTCAAGGACCTCGAGGAGAACATGGGCAAGATGATGGCTCCGTCCATCCGCAAGAGAGGACAGGCCAACTACGGCCGTGCCGACCAGAGTGCTGCTTGGATGTTACTGGCTCGTCTGCACCTGAATGCCATCAAGTATGAGGGTCAGGCTCACTGGGCCGAGGCTAAGACATACGCCGAGAAGGTTATCAACGAGTCTGGACGTTCTATCTGGATGGGTGACGATGCCGTCAACCACCGCAGTGCCGACGGCATGAGCTCTGCTTACCAGATGTTGTTCATGGCCGACAACGACGAGAGCGGCGCAATGAACGAGGCTGTGTTCTCATTCGTTATGGATGGCGCAAACACTGCATCATGGGGTGGCTCAACCTTCCTCTTCGCTTCAACATGGGACAGCTACATGGTGGCCTACTATCCTCAGTCCTCTAACCAGGCATGGGGTGGTAACCGTACCCGCGTTGATCTGCTGAAGAAGTTCATCAGTACTGACCGTCTGGACGCTCTGGATGACTGGAGCACAGAGACCATCGTTGAAGCTGCCGGTGACGACCGCGCACTTTTCTTCGGTGACAATGCTGACGGTAACGGAAATGTCAAGGACCGTAAATATACCAACGATAAGCTGGCAACCTTCACAGAAGGCTTCGCTACGACGAAGTATTCCAGCAACCGTTCAGATGGTGGTGCAACCCACGATCCCTCACAGACCGACAACGACATCTTCGTGATGCGTCTGGCTGAGGCATACCTCATCTACGCTGAGGCTGAGGCTCGTGCTGCAGGATCTTCTTCTACATTGGAAAAGGGTACCAGTTTGATCAACACTCTGCGTACACGTGCCAACAACAGCATTCAGAAGACTTCTTATTCACTTGATGAGATTCTTGACGAGCGTGCACGTGAGCTCTACTTCGAAGGTATGCGCCGTACCGACCTCATCCGTTACGGATACTTCGGTGGTAACAGCAGCTACACTTGGCAGTGGAAAGGCGGCGTGCAGGCTGGTGGTAAGTTTGATGCTTATCGCAACATCTTCCCCCTTCCCTCGACAGAATTGGGCGCTAATGTCAATCTGAAGCAGAACCCTGGTTATTAAAAGGTTAAAAAGTAAATCGTAAAAAAGTAAGAATCTTATGAAAAAGATACTGAAATCAACATTGCTGCTCATGATGGGAATGGGTCTCTTCGTTGCATGCGAAACCGACAACGACTCCAACCCCACCGTGCAGCCCCCGACGCAGTTTACGGTCAACACCCCTGCGTTTGCAAATACATTGGTCGATTTGGCTAACTCAAGTTCACTTGAACTCACATGGTCACAGCCAAACTACGGCTTCCCGCTCATAGCAACCTATGACGTAGAGGTATCTACCTCTCAGGACATGGCCAATGCCCAGAAGATAGAAACCGTATCAGGAGACCCCAAGGCCTCTGTCGATGCAGGTATTCTGGCCAGCACCCTGACTACGATGCTGTTGGAGAACGGCTATACGGAGAACGACTTCCCCATGGAGATTCCCGTTTATTTCCGTGTGAAAGCATACGTGCAGACCACCGCTTCCGACGTGGTGGAGAACACTACTATCCTCTCGAACGTGGTAGCTTTCAACAAGGTGAGACTTCTCTATTCACTGGCTCCTGTTTCTCCTCCTGATCATCTCTACCTCGTTGGCGACTTCTGCGGTTGGGATTGGTCTAAGTCTCTCAAGATGGTACAGTGCTACGACGGCGCAAATGTCTTCTGGCACATGGTATTTATCAGTGATTCCGGTATCAAGTTCAACATCGAACAGGCTTGGGACGGCGGTGAAGTAGGCTATGCTGGTCTGCACAGCGTCGGTGGTGACCTCGCTGGTGAGATCATTGATAGTGGTGGCAACATTGCTTCTTCTAACCCCGGCTGGTACCTGATGATTATTACCTGCAACGTTGAGGGTCGTAACATCCTCTATGATGTACAGTTCAATAGTCCTGAGGTATGGCTCATGGGTACTGTTACTCCGACACAGAGCTGGAGCGAGAAGGAGGACGGCTGTATGTTCGAAGTTCCTACAACGGCTGACGGCGACTTTGTATCACCAGCATTCGCTAACGATGCAGCACTTGACAGCGGTGTTCGTGCATACGTCAAGGTTCCCGGATTCGACTGGTGGAAGAGCGAGTTCATGGTATTCGACGGAGCTATTGTCTATCGTGGCATGGGCGGCGACCAAGATCGTGTCGGCGGTTCTGCAGGTCAGAAGCTCTATCTGAACTTCACGAAGGAGACAGGTAAAATTGAGTAAAGAGTGATTGGTAACTAATAAAGCTTACAGATATGAAAAATATATTAAAGTATTCGTTGTTCGCGTTGACAGGCCTCTTCTTTGCGGCCTGCAACGAGGACTACAAAGACTGGGCCGACCCCCTGTCCTATCCTCAGGAAGAAGCAGTTAACATTCCTGGGTTCACGGCAACGGCAACTGGTGCCATCGATCTGAATACCGCAGGTGACTCTGTATCGGTATTCACCTTAACTAGTGGCGAACTGCCCAGCGGTTCCACGATTGGAAATGTCCGCATGCTTGTCTCTCCTGCCAGTGCCAATGTGGATTTTATTCCCGTAACCCTGGAAGCCCTCACTTCCGACGGTTTGTTCTCAAAGGCTAATTTGCAGGAAGCAGTTACAGGTTTCTTCGGACTCCGTCCTGATGTTTGTTCACTCACTGCACAGGTCTATGCAGATGTTATCAAAGACGGACAGGCTGCATTGGTTGACGCCGGTACTATCGCGTTAAGCATTACCCCGAAGGCTCCGAAGATTGCTCCGAAGTACTTCCTCATTGGTGGTCCTATGGACTGGGCTGCTTCAGCAGCAAGCAAGTCACAGGTGTTCAGCCACAGTACACAGGATGTCTATACCGATCCTGTCTTCACCTACGTCATGGAAAGCACGGGCGGTGAGATGTGGTTCGCATTCGGTGATGAAGAGGCATGTGATGCTATTGGCAATGGCGACTGGAGTAAGTTGTTCGGCACGAAGGGCGACAGCAAGGATCTCTCCGGTTCCTTCGACTATCGCTATAACCTCGATGGCGACCACTCCTTCTGCGTTGACGGCAATGCAACCTCCTATCGCATTTCTATCAACCTGATGGAGATGACCTATGAGATTACTCCTATTGTCATCGCTTCCCAGTACTACATGGTGGGTGGCCTCCAGGGATGGAGTGATTCCAAGAAGACCTGTCTGTTCACTCCCGAAGGCAACAACGTGATGTCTTACACGACGAAGTGGACCGGTGCTTGGGACCTGAAGATATGGAGTAAGGACGACTTCGGTAACTGGGATAAGGCCTATGGCTGTGTCGTTGATGGCGATAACTCGCCCAGCGGTGCCCTCATCGGCTCAAACGCTCAGGCTATCTCGGCTCCTTCTGCAGAGTTCTACACGTTCACCATCGACATGAACGCAATGACCTACACCTGGACGAAGCTTGACAACCAGGCTCCTAACGAGTACACCAACATCTCGCTCATCGGTGAGTTCAACGGTTGGGGTGGCGACTTCGAACTGGAGCAGGTTACTCCTCACAACTGGTACGCTATCTTTACACAGGAGGCTGACGGCCAGTTGAAGTTCCGTGCTAACCATGACTGGGGCACCAACTGGGGCTACGGTAATGACAAGGAGTGGAATGTCACCGAGAGCATTAATAAGATTGGTACTAACGGTGGAGGTAATATCTTTGTTCCGGCAGGCACATACGCTGTCTATCTGAACGATATCACCAGTTCCATGCTCTTCGTAGCACAATAAGTAAAACTCATAACGAACAAGACAGCCTCACCGCCATTGGTGGGGCTGCCTTTTACCATTTTTATAAACAATGAAGAAAATCTACACGACTTTACTCTCCCTCCTCGTGCCCATGATGATGTCGGCACAGGGTTGGCCTGCAAATTATGAGGGTGTCATGCTACAGGCATTCTACTGGGATTCTTTCGACCAGACCAACTGGTACATCCTGGAGCAGCAGGCCGACGAACTGGCTGGTTACTTCAAGCTGGTTTGGCTGCCCCAGAGCGGCAACTGCGGTGGACAGTCCATGGGCTACGATGACTTGTACTGGTTCCCCGGACATTATGACAGCTCTTTCGGAACAGAGTCAGAGCTGCGTTCTCTTATCAGCACTTTCAAGAGCAAAGGCATAGGTACTATTGCCGATGTGGTCATCAATCACCGCAAGAGCAACAACGGTTGGTTCGGATTCCCTTCAGAGACCTATAAGGGCGTGACCTACTCCATGGGACCTGCCGATGTCTGCGGCAACGATGACGGTGGCAAGGCCAAGACAGAGGCCCAGAAACTGGGTGTCACGCTGGGTGCTAATGATACCGGCGAAGACTGGGGCGGTATGCGCGACCTCGACCACAAGGGTACCAACGTGCAGAATATCTGTAAGGCATACACAAAGATGCTCATTGATGACTTCGGCTACGTGGGTTTCCGCTATGATATGGTGAAGGGTTATTCCGCTTCCTATACCAAGATGTACAATGAATATGCCAAACCGACCTATTCCGTCGGTGAGTGCTGGGACGGTACAAATACCATCAAGAACTGGATTAACGGTTCAAGCAAGACAAGTGCCGCCTTCGATTTCCAGTTCAAGTATGTAGTGCGCAACGCTACCGACAAGAGTGACTGGACTTATCTGGCCAAACAGAATGATGGCAACTGGCCGCTTATCAGTAAAGAGACAGAGGAAGGTGCCTATCGCCGCTATGCGGTCACCTTCGTTGAGAACCATGATACGGAGGTCAGACCTGACGGCACTTCCAACGGTCCGCTGAAGAAAGATACGCTGGCTGCCAACGCTTTCATGATGGCTATGCCAGGTACACCCTGCGTCTTCCTGAAGCACTGGATAGATTGTAAGGACGAGATTAAAGGCATGATTGACGTACGTAACTTCGTCGGTATCCATAATGAGAGCACTTATAGCCAGAAAGGTTCCAACAAGAACTATTATATCGTAGAGACTATAGGATCAAAGGGTAAGCTCATCTGTAGTGTGGGTACTAAGGCAGAACAGTATCAAGCCACGTCACAGGGTTATACCAAGGTGCTCAGCGGCTACCATTATGTATATTGGATGTCGAACTCTATGGAGACGGCATGGGCCGACAAGTCGTCGGGAACCTATGAGAACAACGAGCAGAAGATAGAAGTGATGCTATCGGCTGTCTCTGCCACCAGTGGCGTTCAGCTGGTCTATACCACCAATGGCAGCAATCCAACCGCTTCCAGCACGAAGGTAGCCAGTGGAACGAAGATTACCATCTCCGCAGGCACCACTACCCTGAAGGTCGGTCTGCTGAAGGGTTCTTCGGTCAGTGGCATCATCACCCGTACCTATACGGTGAAGAAGCCCAGTTCCACTGAAATCGTCATTCCTTCGTTCTGCAAGGTCAATCCAGGTGAGACATGTGCCTTCTTCGAGGCTCCTGCCACTTGGCGTAACACCATTTATTGCTGGGCATGGATTGACAACGGCAGCAACTTCACAGGTGGCACATGGCCAGGTGAGGCTTGCACATTGTTAGGAACAGCCGACAATGGCAACAAAGTGTGGAAGTGGACCTATAAAGGCACGCTGACAACAAAGCCCCAGAAGATTATCTTTAGCAATAACGGTTCACCGCAGACCGACAACCTGACCTTCAAGAATGGAGGCTACTACACCAAGGATGGCTTCTTCGACGTTGTAACAGGCATTGAAGATATCGCCAGCGACCGTCCTGCTGGTCCGGTACGTGTCTATACACTTGACGGACGTCTTGTGGCTAACGGACAGTTGGAAACCGTCAGCGGTCAGTTGCCAAAGGGCATCTACATCGTCAACGGCAAAAAGGTCGTGATTAAGTAAAGCCTCACCCCCAACCCCTCTCCGAAGAGAGAGGGGAGGAGCGAGCCCGAGCCTTAGCTCAAGGTCGCGATAAAATAGAACGGATGACAAACCAGACGTGCATCACCAGCGTGGTAAACAGGCCGTAATGACGGCGCATCACTGTAAAACGCTCCTTGAGCGATGCCCGATGGTTCTGTGAGGTATTTCCTCCATCCATGAAATCAGCTACGACACCTGGCACTCTCTGCAGCGTCAGGTGTCTTCGTTCTGCCTCCTTCATCACGCGGATGCACCAGTCCACATCGGCAGAATGACGGTACTGCAAGTCATAGGGAATGTCGCGGGCAATGTCCAGACGGGCATAAAAAGCCTGATGGCATACCAGCATGCCGTACTTGAACGAGCGCCAAGTGAGATGGTCGGGCACACTGAGGTGTCGCTTGCGAAGGAAATGGCCTTCACTATCCACAATGTTGGTGTCGCCGTAGAGAACGGCAGGAAGTGAAGAGTGATGAGTGATGAGTGAAGAATCTCCCCTCTCCGCCATAGGCTTCCCCCTCGCCCTTTGGAGAGGGGGGTAGGGGGTGAGGCTGGGGGTGAGGCTTTCCAGCGTTTCCTTCTCATGAAACGTGTCCCCGGCATTCATATAGACGATATAGTCGCCAGTTGCCATGCGCAGCCCCTTGTTCATGGCATCGTAGATTCCTCGGTCTGGCTCGCTGACCACGCGCACCTCATAATCTTTAACTCCCAGCTCATAGCTCCTGACCAATTCCAGCGTTCCGTCTTTTGATGCACCGTCAATGATCAGGTGTTCGATATACTGATACGTCTGACTCCGCACGCTGTCCAGTGTCCGTTGCAACACCTTCTCCGCGTTATATGTTATGGTAACGATACTTATTTTCACTTGTCACTTATCACTTGTCACTTGTCACTTATCACTTGTTACTTATCCCATAGGCTTCCAGATACTTTCTTGCTACGCTCTGCTGCGAATAGCACGTAGCTACTTTCTGCACACAAGCCTTCGACAGCGCCTCGTGGTCAGCCTCCTCCAGCACCCAATGCAGTCCGCGTGCCAAGTCCTTCGCATCGCGGTAGGCAGCCACATAGCCCGTCTTCAGATGATCTATCTCTTCCGGTATGCCACCTACGTTGAAGCCGACGCACGGCACGCCGCAGGCCATCGCCTCCATGATGGTGTTCGGCAGGTTCTCCGACAACGACGGTAGCACAAATACGTCGGCAGCCTGATATGCCAGCACCATCCGCTTCTCGTCGCTAATATAGCCCAAGGGGTAGAAGGGAAGGCCACCCCCCCGCCTCGGGGGAGTTGGAGGGGGGTCTTGTTCTCCCCCTAAATAGGGGGAGTTAGAGGGGGTCTTCCCTATAACACCCAGAAAGGTACCCCCCCTGTTGTCCCCCGAGGGGGACACGATAGACTCTGCTCTTGAAACATTTATGTCCCCCTCGGGGGACAACAGGGGGGTTAAATACTGCATCCCCTTGTAAGGGTTGGTTGCCCGTTGCGCCACGAAGAGAATCATCTTCCCCTCTTCGGGCAGTCCCAAAATCTTGCGTGCTGCCTTCTTGTCGCCAGGTTGATAGAGTCGCGTGTCTATCGGATTGGGTATGCTCAAGACGTTCTGTCCCTTCAGCAACGCACTCTTGCGTGCCTCGCCTGCCAGCCATTCGCTACATGCCACGAACGTCACATGCCGTCCTTCCAGCATCTGCTGTTTCTTGCGCCACACCTGCCTTGCTAGTCCAAGATGGGGACAGATCTCTCCTCCCCTCGGGGAGGTTGGGAGGGGGTCTCCACACTCCTTCTCAAACTTCCTGCAGTTTTCCCCCCCTCCCCTCGGGGAGGCAGGGAGGGGGTCTTCCCCTCCTCCCCCTGGAGAGGCAGGGAGGGGGTCTGTCAGATGGCAGACGGCAGTTGCTGGCCAGATGTCGTGCATAGTCCATACCACACGCTTCCCGCTGTCAAGAATCTTCCTGATTTGTTTCAGTGACAGCATGCCCTGGTTAATCCAATGCAGGTGGATGATATCTGCCTCCTGGAATTCCGCCAGTTGCGTAATGTCTGCCCCGCACTGCCCTGTATCTATGTTGAATAGATGTTTACGACGGAATCGCAGTCGAATCCATATCATCAGACGTTCCCAAAGGAACATCCATCGCAACTTTCGTTGTGCCGGATGTCGTACCACAGTCAGGCGGTTCGTCTGTTTGTCACGTACCAGCATCTTCGCCTTCACGCCATTCTCTTTCCGACCCTCTCCCAAAGAGAGGGAGTTGAGCGCTTCCATCAGGCGACCGGCAGCTACAGCAGCTCCACCAGTCCGCTCACTCGTATTGACAATCAGTACTCGCATCTCCACATATATAATTTATATTCTCTTATTTTCGCTTGTCACTTATCACTTATCACTTGTCACTCATCCCTCACACATCTTCCCTCAGCCTTCTTCCTGCAGTTTCCCCCTCCTCCCCTCGGGGAGGTTGGGAGGGGGTCTGCAAAAGTAGGTAATTATTTTATTACCTCCAAATAATTATACAACTTTTTATTCTTACCTCTTACATCACTTGTCACTTGTCACTTATCACTTGTCACTCTTCCCTCAGCCTTCTTCATACGTGCTCACGTTCGAAAATACTCAAATAAATTTGGTGTTTTCCTCACTAAATCGTACCTTTGCACCCGGAAATTAAAGAAAGACAATGGGAAAAGTAATTTTGACTGGTGACCGTCCCACTGGCAAGTTGCATCTGGGACACTACGTAGGATCGTTGCGCAGAAGAGTGCAACTGCAGGATGCAGGCGACTACGACAACATGTTTGTGTTTATGGCTGACGTTCAGGCACTCACTGACAATGCCGACAATCCGGAGAAAATCAGACAAAACATCATAGAGGTAGCCCTCGACTATCTGGCCGCTGGGCTCGATCCGGAGAAGTGTACCCTGTTCATACAGAGCCAGATTACGGAGTTGGCAGAGTTGACAACCTACTTGATGAATCTGGTCAGCGTGAGCCGCGTGCAGCGTAATCCGACAGTGAAGACCGAGATCAAGATGCGTAACTTTGAGGCCAACATCCCGTTGGGATTCTTCTGTTATCCCGTCTCGCAGGCAGCCGATATTACTTTGTTCAAATCGACCACTGTGCCCGTTGGTGAAGATCAGGAGCCCATGCTTGAACTCACTCGCGAACTGGTACGTAGATTTAATAATGTATATGGTGAGGTGTTGGTTGAGCCAAACATCATGCTGCCAGAGAACCAGACAGCACGTCGCTTGCCTGGTACTGACGGCAAGGAGAAAATGTCGAAGTCTTTGGGTAACTGCATCTACCTCAGCGACTCTGCCGACGAGGTGTGGCAGAAGGTACGTTCGATGTACACCGACCCGCTGCATGTCAACCTCAATGACCCGGGACACGTGGAGGGTAATGCCGTGTTCACTTATCTGGATGCCTTCTCGTGCAATCAGGACTTTGCTGACTTCTGGCCCGAATACCAGAACCTTGACGAGCTGAAAGAGCATTATCAGCGTGGAGGTCTGGGCGACATGAAATGCAAGAAGTTTCTCAATCAGGTGCTCAACAAGTTCCTGGAGCCGATGCGTCAGCGCCGTCATGAGCTGGAACAGGATATCCCCGAGATCTATAACATCCTGAAGAAGGGTACAGAACAGGCACGTGAGACCGCTGCCCAGACAATGGACGAGGTGCGCAAGGCTATGCAGATAGACTACTTCAATGATGCTGCCCTCATTCAGTCACAGGCAGAGAAGTACAGGAATCGATAAACCTCAAACCTCAAACCTCAAATCTCAAATCTCAAACCTCAAATCTCAAATATATGTATAAGGTACTGACCGCTGCTGAGGCTGCAGCATTGATTAAGAACGGCGAACATATCGCCATGAGTGGCTTCACACCCGCTGGTGTGGCCAAGGCAACAACAAAGGAACTGGCTAGGATTGCCATCGCAGAGCATGAGGCTGGACGCCAGTTCAAGGTGGCTATCTTCACGGGTGCCTCCACAGGACAGAGCACCGATGGTGACCTGGCAAACGCCCAGGCCATCCTCTACCGTGCCCCCTACACCACCAACCCCGACTTCCGCAAGCACGTGAACATGGGTGAGATTCCCTACAACGACCTG
>CAJOQT010000061.1 GCA_905236875.1 uncultured Prevotella sp.
CCGCTTCTGCCAGATGTTGAAAATGAGGAACCTAATGAGGAACCATCAGGTCCGCATATCTATACCTTGAAGAGTGAGGCGAAGATGGCTCCCAAAGTGAACGTGCTTGGTAAGATAGACTTGTCGAGTATCAACCAAAGTACCCGTCCGAAAAAGAAAACCAAGGAGGAACGTCGTAAGGAGCGTGAAGAAAAAGCCGCTCAACAGAACGGTGAGCGCAAAAAGCGTGAGCGCATTCGTGCTGGTAAGGAACGTGTGGATATTGAGGCTGCGGGCAATCTGCCTGGCAACAATAATAGTAACAGTAAGAAGCAGAAGAACAAGGGCGGTAACCAGCAGATGCAGGATAACCTGCAGCAGGGCGGTGGCAAGAAGAATAAGAAGAACCGCATTCAGAAGTCGCTGGAGGTTGATGAGGAAGCTGTGGCACGTCAGGTTAAGGAGACACTGGCACGTCTGACGTCTAAAAACCAAAATAAAAAAGGTGCCAAGTACCGTCGTGAGAAACGCGATGCAGTCCAGGAGCGCATGAGCGAAGAGATGGCCGAGCAGGAAGCACAAAGCAAGGTGCTGAAACTCACGGAGTTCGTTACTGTGTCGGAACTGGCAACCATGATGAATGTACCAGTCAATAAGGTTATTGGTACCTGCATGACTATCGGTATCATGGTCTCTATCAACCAGCGACTGGATGCAGAGACCATTAATTTGGTGGCCGACGAATTCGGGTTCACGACAGAATATGTCAGTGCAGAGGTGCAGAATGCTATTCAGGAGGAAGCTGACGACGAGAACGACCTGATTCCGCGTGCTCCCATTGTTACGGTGATGGGACATGTCGATCATGGTAAGACTTCGTTGCTCGACTATATCCGCAATACCAACGTTATTGCTGGTGAGGCAGGAGGTATTACACAGCATATAGGTGCTTATAACGTCAGCCTGAAAGACGGACGGCGCATCACTTTCCTTGATACTCCAGGACACGAGGCTTTTACTGCTATGCGTGCCCGTGGTACACAAGTGACCGACATTGCTATTATCATCGTTGCTGCCGACGACTCTGTGATGCCTACCACGAAGGAAGCCATTGCCCATGCACAGGCTGCCAACGTGCCGATGGTTTTTGCTATCAATAAGATAGATAAGCCAGGAGCTAATCCAGATAAGATACGCGAAGACTTGGCACAGATGAACCTCCTTGTTGAGGACTGGGGTGGAAAGTACCAGTGCCAGGAAATATCGGCTAAAAAGGGTATGGGTGTTGAAGAACTGTTGGAAAAGGTGCTCCTCGAAGCAGAAATGCTTGAACTCAAGGCTAACCCCAACCGTAAGGCAACAGGTAGTATCATCGAGTCCAGTCTTGACAAGGGACGTGGATATGTCTCGACTGTACTTGTCAGCAATGGTACCTTGAAGATTGGCGACGTGGTGATTGCCGGTACCAGTCACGGACGTATTAAGGCAATGTTCAATGAGCGTAACCAGCGCATTCAGGAAGCACGGCCGGCAGAACCGGCTATCATTCTCGGTCTCAATGGAGCACCGACAGCGGGTGACTCCTTCCATGTAATGGAGTCTGAACAGGAAGCACGTGAAATCGCCAATAAACGTGAACAGCTACAGCGCGAACAGGGACTCAGGACACAGCGCACACTGGGTCTTGACGATATCTCCCACCGCATCGCCTTAGGTGAGTTCCACGAACTGAACATCGTGGTCAAGGGTGATACTGACGGCTCCATTGAGGCTCTCTCCGACTCATTCCTCAAACTTTCCACAGAGAAAGTTCAGGTCAATGTCATAGCAAAGGCTGTTGGACAGATCAGTGAGAACGATGTCATGCTGGCATCTGCCTCTGACGCAGTCATCGTCGGCTTCCAGGTACGCCCATCGGCCGATGCACGTAAGCTGGCTGAGCGTAATGGTGTAGAAATCAACACATACTCCGTGATTTATGATGCTATCGACGATATCCGCTCCGCCATGGAGGGTATGCTTGACAAGGTAATTAAGGAACAGGTCACCGCCGAAGTTGAGGTTCGCGAAGTCTATAAGATCTCGAAGGTTGGAACTGTAGCTGGTGCTATGGTCATCGAAGGCAAGGTCCATCGCAGCGACAAGGCTCGTCTGGTACGCGACGGTATAGTCGTACATACTGGCGCCATCAATGCCCTCAAGCGTTACAAGGATGACGTGAAAGAGGTTGCCACTAACTTCGAGTGTGGTATCTCGCTTGTCAACTTCAATGATATCCAGGTCGGCGACATCATCGAGACCTTCATGGAGATTGAGGTGGAGCAGAAGCTGTAGGAAATGACTAATCTGGGATGACGTGAAGAAGAAAAAGATACGACCCTTTGCCCGACGTTTGATTCGTAGCATCATGTGGACGCAGTTCATCGTGATGGGGTTGGCTTCTTGTCTTCTTTACGTCCTTGTCAAAGACACCGTGAAAGATGAGGAACTCGACTTGTATAAGAGTTATCTCACTATCACACATGAAGAGGTCTGCGAGGTGCTTTCCGATGTTCAGGTTGGCATGGTCAATCGAATATCAGAAATCGAGGGTAGTCTCGATCAGCCTGGCCAGCTAGCGGCTATCATGAACAGTATTGTAATCCAGAACCCTTACATCCGAAGTTGTGGTATCAGTTTTGTAGCCGACTACTATCCGCAGAAGGGGCATTGGTTCTGTCCCTATGCCGTAAGGGGAGAAGACAGTCAGATTGTGGAACGCAATTTCGGAGACGCAAACCATGACTATCTCTCTGCTGAATGGTTCCGTGAGGCACTGGAGGCAGACAGCTGCTATTGGTCAAAGCCTTTCTTTGACTCCACGGACTCTATCTCTCCTCTTGTCTCTTATCTCATACCTGTCCATAATAAGAAAGGACAGACCGTTGCCATTCTTGGAGCCGACCTCTCACTCGATAGGTTCAGTCAGATGGTATTAACAAATGAGATGGGCAATGATACCATTCGCATTTCCTTTTCCGATACAACTAATACTGGAAATTTAGAGAAACGGAAATGGATAGAAGAAAGATTACAGGATCGAAAGTGGAGATTCATCACATACACCTTTATTATTGATGGCAACGGAACCTTCATAGCACATCCGGAAAAAGACCGTGTTATCAATAGTAATTATTTCGATTGCGCAAAAGAAACGCCTGATACAATTGATAATTACGTTGGACGAAAAATGGTCGCTGGCGAGTCTGGCGTCTATCGCGCTGCCGATGGTTCGCCCTGTTCCTTCCATTTCTTTGACATGGAGCTGTTAACCGTCTATATGTTCTACGAGCCTATACCGGGCACTAACTGGTCCATTGCCCTCGCTGTGCCGGCACTGATGGTCGATGGATTCGCAATCGTGATTTGCATCGCCATGTTGCTGCTCATCGCACTTAGCATGCTCGTTGTGCGTATCGTCGGATGGATACTTATCAAGCGGACCACCAAACCGCTCAAACAGCTATCAGCATCTGCCAGAGAAGTTGCCAGAGGAAACTTCGACGCTCCCCTGCCCCAAATCAAGCATAACGACGAGATACACCAACTGCGTGACTCGTTTGAACACATGCAACACTCTCTCACAAAGTATATCGACGAACTGAAATCTACTACAGCCTCAAAAGCTGCCATTGACAACGAACTCCGTGTCGCACACGATATACAGATGGGCATGCTGCCGAAAGTTTTTCCCCCGTATCCTGATAGGCATGATATCGATATTTTCGGACGACTCAAGGCCGCAAAGGATGTGGGAGGCGACCTCTTCGATTTCTTCATGCCATCCGCCTTCCAGCGTCAGACAACTCCAAATGTCCGTCAGATGGATTCCCCGTCCGAACTCTTCTTCTGCATCGGCGATGTCAGTGGCAAGGGAGTACCAGCCTCACTTGTTATGGCTGTTACCCGCTCCTTATTTAGAAATATCTCTGCACACGTATCAGAACCGGACCGTATAGTTGCAACGCTTAATACCATGCTTACTGAAGACAACGACACCAACATGTTTGTCACGCTCTTCGTCGGCATCCTTAACCTCCAAGACGGCACACTGCGCTATTGCAACGCAGGCCACAACGCTCCGCTCCTCATCACGGTGTCGAACGATTCATCCCCCTTCTCTTCCATGAGTGTGTCGGACGGTTTACCCGTCCGAACAGCCCCCTATTTCCTTAATACCGACCCCAACCTGCCTCTGGGCATCGTCAGCGACTGGAAATACACAGCCCAGAAGATTGTTCTTCAGCCAGGAACAACGATCCTCCTTTATACCGACGGACTCAACGAGGCCGAAGACATCAACCACCAACAATTTGGCGAAAAGCGCATGCTCAGTGTCGCAGCCAACTTTACCCATTCATACGCACCACATACTGCTCTCCTCGTAAAACAAATGACTGAAGCCGTACAAGCCTTCGTCGGAGAAGCAGAGCAAAGTGACGACATGACCATGCTCGCCATACAATACAGAAAGTCTTAATTATCGAACGCCGCCACCGGAACCACCACCGGAGAAGCCGCCACCGCCGCCAAACGACGACCAGCCGCCGCCACCCGAAGAGCGCGAAGAGCTTTGGGCACGCTGCACGTCGCCAATACCCGACAATGCTGCTATCGTGATAGCAGGCAGCACGTCGTTATCGTTGAGCTGACGGCATACATCGTCCATCTGCAAATATTCGGCATTGGCCTGCATCATGTCCTTGCGCACTTGCTTCGCAATGCCAAACAGTTCGGCAAAGACCAGATAGTCCTTCCAGAGACGAACTTCAGTGGCATGGCGCTCGTTGGCCAACGTGAAGTCCTTGAGAAACAGCTCCATGCCGAAAACCTCACGCACATTTTTCAGGTCTTTACTACATGCCCTCAAGCCGCGTGTCGGCTTCAGGTTTGTCAATAGCGCCTCCACGCTACCTTCGTTACGCCGCATCCAGGTCCTCAACTCGTTGGGTTGCAACAGGTCGTCACTGCCTGCTGCTTCAGCAAACATGCTCCACAGGCGTTTTAACAGGAACCGGTCGGGCGTGTTCTCGTCAACACGTAGCTCCTTGATGGCAATGAGCTTCTTCAGCTGCGGACCCTTGCCTGTCAACTTGCGCAGCCCCGTAGGCTCTATCCAGTGCTCCTCAATGGCCAGCGCACCTATGCTGATAAGCTTTACCACCAGGGCACTGATAAGGTTCTTGTTGCTGTACGATACCCAACTGTAGGCATTGAGTACCTCATAGGTCTTTTTCAGGTTGCCGTTGTAAGGCAGGCCCCTGTACCACAGCAGGTTTTGCTTGGCCTCATGCCTGTTCATCCATTTCCAGACAAGATAGCCACCAATGACAAAGGGGGACAAAATGATAATGGCAGCAATGATGAACAGCCAGAAAATGGTTTCCATGTCCATGCCGTCAGCAAACGATGAATCCGATGAAGCATAGTCACTGCCTTCGAACGCACGCTCCTTCACAGCTTCAAAGCTACCCGACTCCACCTCTTCCGGATGTAGCACACCCTTTTCAAAGCGTAGCATCACAATCATCGCCTCACTGCCCGACAGACCGCCGACAGTCTCAGCGACCACCCTGCCGTCATGCCAATCTATGGTGCCGTTATAACGGAAACCCCACATCTTGACATCGTTTTGGGAAATCTCCTTCCTGTCTTCAAGTGTGAAGACGATACGGGCATGGCGGGGAGCAGGGTTTATGTCCTGTGCCACAAACATGAAGTTGAAACCGTCAGCATCATCGTAGGCCCTTACTACCTTACTGATGTAATAGCTGACAGTATAAGTGCGGCTGCCCTCGTCACCAAGACCCCAGCACAGCTCGTAGCCGTTACTCTTGGTGACGATACCACACTTGCCAGCCTTGCGGCTGCGGCTGGCATCGATATCCCAGGCCCCGATGTTCTCGTACTTCAGTCCTGTCTCGTCAGACACTTCCAAGTCATAAACCTCCCTGCCGTTCATGTACCCCATGACGATGTAGCACTCTGAACCCACATGGTCGATAGTCATCTGACGCACTTCGGTGACGTGAATATCGCCGTTATCCAACAGCTCCACACTGATGTCCAAGTCTTCGAGCGTCGGATTGGCAGTAATGCCCAAGGGCAAAAGGACAAATAGGAAAAATGACAGGACCGTTCTCATTTTCTCAATTTGATGTTTCACATCAAGCCTGCTCACGCTCGGCATAGCCCAAGCAAGCTTGGCTCTGCTCTCGCTTAATCGCAGCCTTCTCATTCTTTCATTTTTTCATTCTTTCATTTTTTCCCGAAAGCTCCGTCAATATCAGGATAGCCCGACTTCTTCTCTTCGTCAACGGTCAGGTAGTCCTTCTCTCCGAAGTGGAGCATGCTGGCAACCATCGACGACGGCCACTGGCGTACCATGCGGTTCATTTTCGTTGCTGTGTCGTTATATACCATACGGCTCATGCGGACATTCTCCTCATATTGCTTCATGCCGTCCATCGTTTCACGGAAAAGAGAATCTGCCTTCAGGTTAGGATACGACTCGCTGACAGCCATCAGACGCCCCAACACCTCACTGATGGCACTCTGCTGCTCGTTGATCTGCTGTGCCGTCTGAATGTTACCGATGCGGCGGGCGTTAATCACGTTCGTCAGCGTCTCCGACTCATGTTTGGCATACTGGGCTGTCATCTTAACCAGACCCTGAATGGCATCCCAACGCGAGTTTAACTGAACAGCAATCTGACCAGTCGCATTCTTGCAGAACTCGTCCAGACTCACCAGCTTTCGCTGTGTCATGACAAAATAAGCACCCACAGCAATCAGCAAAACAACAATTCCTACAATCAGTAGAATCAATACCGTTAATAAAATTTCCATAATGCTTTGTACTTTAAAAATTAATAATTCTCTTTATCATCCTGAGACCCCTTCCGACCTCCCCTGTTTAGGGGGGAGCCATATTCTCCCCCTAAACAGGAGGAGTTAGAGAGGGTCCGTCCTCCATAAACTGACGGATTCCATTCACCAACAGGTCATCCTCCTTTGGAGTACGGGCCGTGACACGGAAAAAACAATTGTCTGTTATCTGTTGTCCGCCCTCCGTTGTCCAATGAAATAGACCCTCATACAGCGAACAGTCATGTATCAGTATGTTGTGATGCTCCATAAGATACTGCTTGAGCGCCTGTGTAGTGGCAGTCTCTATCTGACCAAGCATGAAGTTCGACTTCGACTCAAACATCCTGATACCGCCAATCTCCTTCAACTCACCGCGCAAACGTTCTGCTTCACACAAATAAGACTCCAGATCCGGCACACCACGCTGACACTCCGCTAGCAGATAACGAGCAGCTTCCATGGAAAACGAGCTGATAGGCCACGGGATGCGAATTTCACGCAGACGTTGGATAATCGATGGATGAGCAGTAATATAACCTACACGCAGACCTGGAACAGAATACTCCTTCCCCAGCGAGTGGAGCAACACCAGGTTTGGCAACTCAGTAACCTCACGCGGCACCAGCATGCCCTCACGCGTAAAAGATTCGTACGACTGGTCGATAACAAACATACTCTGCTTGCCACGACGTACAATATAGTCCATGAAACCCTTCATCAGCACATTACCCGACGGACAGTTGGGGTTGCATATCCAGTAAATCAGATTCCCGGAAAGACTCGACAACTCGTCTGTCTTCTCAAAACTGATGGTGTGCCCATAGACCCTGCAGGCATTCGCATACTCATGGAAAGTCGGCAGGGGAATGATACTCGACCCGCCTCGGAACAACTGGGCAACAAGATAAATAGCACCAGTACAGCCATTCGTCACCAACACACTGTCCTCCGAAATGTCCAGGTGACCCGCAATCATCCTTTCCAATTCAACAGGATCCGCAGGAGGATACTGGCCGATACAGTCAATACGCTCCGCAAGATACATCTTCAACCAACGCAGGTTGGCGTGAGGATATATCACCGAACTGAAATCTATGAGAGGTCCCTTGTCCATCTTTCAATTTTTCATTTTTCCCGTTGCTATTATCGTTAGCCGTTCTGCGTCGAAGACCACACCCTTGTGAGCTATCAGGCAATCCAGTGTACCGTTCTCAGCCAGACCCCTGGGCGTGCCGATATGTATGCCTGCCGTCCGCCCTCCCCCCCGACTAGGGGAGGAATGGGGGGCTCTCCGTTGTCCGTTGTCCGTTCTTGCATCCCTTCGGTAGCAAGCGGCAAATCGAGCGGTCCATTGTCCATCAACCAAATGCAGTCAGACATCTGCAGCGCCAGCTCAATGTCATGCGTCGAGAGAAGAATGATCTTATGCTGCTCATGAGCCAGCCGCAGCAACAGCTGCATGACATCTATCTTGCCGGGGAAGTCGAGAAAAGCCGTCGGCTCGTCCAACAGGATGACAGGCGTCTGCTGGGCCAGGGCCTTTGCTATCATCACCTTCTGACGCTCACCGTCAGAAAGCGTGTGAACCCTACGTTCCGCCAGCGACGTGATACCCACCAGATCAAGTGCTTCACTGACGGCAACACGGTCGTCGTCCGTCAGTATCCCCCAGAAACCCGTATGAGGAGAGCGACCCAACTCCACCAGCTCACGCACCGTCATGCCACGCACGTCAGGCTTCTCCGTCAACACTACACTGATCATCTTCGACCACTCTGCCCCCTCATCCCTCCCCCTTTTGGAGGAGGTCAGGAGGGGAATGAACTCCACCCTCCCATATAACGGCGGCTGAAAACCGCAGAGAGTACGCAGCAACGTCGATTTGCCAATCCCGTTCCTGCCAAGCAGACACGTCAGTTCACCGTCATGAATCTCAGCATTGATCCCCCCGGCAATCAGCTTCTCACTTCCCTTCACCCTGTACCCAATGCCAAGATCACATAACCTGATACACTTGATAGTCTCCATATCTGCTGCAAAGGTAGTGGAAAACAAGCGAAATACAAAATAAATAACCATTTATTTTTATCACCAACCTTCCCAATACGTACCATGTGCTTCTACCGCACTCGTCCCCTCAACGCTCTGTGCGTCGAGTGCCATTACAACGTCTAGGTCTGGTAAGGTTCTACTCCATACATTCGCGTAGCCGGAAACGGGCAACCAACGGCAAATGATCGCTGAAGCCACGCTGATAGCGCATGCCGTTGAAGGTACGATAGGGCTTGACACCACCGTATTTCTTGTCTTCTTCCAATAGGAATAGCTGGTCGTTGACGAAGCAGAAATCTACGCTTAAGGACAACGACGGACTGGCAAAGATATGGTCGAGACTGGCCCATAGGCCCTGAAAACGATAGGTGGCCTTAGCACCATGACTGCCTTTCGCCTCTGCTGAAACGTGGATGAAACCTCCATCCTCCAGGTCACACAACGAGACATCGCCAAGATAGTCGTTGAAATCGCCTGCCACCAGGATGCGGGCATGGGGTGACAGCGTTTGCAAAGAGTCCACCGACTGCATCAGACGGTTGACCACCAGACGACGGAATGGGCGCGTCTCACGTTCACCGCCATAGCGACTGGGAGCATGGACGACAAAGACATGCAGCGTGTCGCCCGACATATCACGGCCGCAGACATACAGGATGTCACGGGTGGGACGCATGCCTCTCATTGGGGCAACGCGGATGGCATGATGATGCAGGTACTGGAAAGAGAACGGCTGATAGAGTAGTGCCACGTCAAGTCCGCGCTCATCGGGCGAAGACGTCATAACATATTCGTAACCGGCATTCCGCAACAGGGAACGGCGTGTCAGGTCATAAAGCACACTGTCGTTCTCGACTTCTATCAGCGCCACGAGGTCTGGCAGCTGATAGGTGACGGTATCAGTAGAACAGGAGATGATAGCTTGTCCGATATGGTCGAGCTTACGCCAATAGCGACGTGGCGTCCATTGGCGTCCTGATGTAGGCAGGAACTCTGTGTCATTCTTGAGAGAGTCGTGCCTGCAGTCGAACAAGTTCTCACAATTCAGCTCAACAAATGTGAGAAACCCGGAAAGTAAAAGAGCGGTAATAGACATTATCTATCCTCTTCTGCAAATGCGGCAGCCTCGGCTTCGGCGATAATCTGCTCACGAGTTTTTTCTTCAGGTATGGCCTTGATGTCTTCGAGCGAGAACTCGTCAGCCACAGTCTCCTCCGTCTCCCTTTGAGAGAGACTCCCCTCCGTCTCTGCCTTGGGGGAATGATTTGTTTCCCTCTTGGAGGAGTGCTTAATTCCCTCCTGAGGGGATATGGAGGGAGTTGCAGTAGCTGCAATGATAAAGTCCTCCTGCTGTTCTACGTCAGGGACAACCTGTACAGGCTCTTCTTCCATCTTGGTACGTTCGGTCTTGGCGGCAAATACGGCATCAATAAACTGCGGTTCGCGGCGAAGGCGCTGTAGCGTGTCCTTCGACGCCAACTGCTGACTCTCTTTTTTGGAATAGCCTTTACCCCTGCAACCCTCAATACCTTCGATGACAACAGCACACTCAAAGACAGGACTGCCTGTCTGATCCTTCGACTGGCTAATCTGCTTGAAGTCCATACGGACACGGTTCTTCTGGGTCCACTCCAACAGCTTCGATTTGAAGTTTACCTCCTTGTACGCCACCTTGTCAATGTTGATGAGCTGCTTAAGAATGCGCTTCTTCATGAACAGCATACATGCATCGTAGCCACGATCAAGATAGATGGCACCAACCAAAGCCTCGAAGGCATTGCCGCCCATGTAGCTGTTGTGCGACGTAGAGTGGTCGCTCGACTGGATAAGTTGCATAAGACCCATCTCCTGTGCCAGACGGTTCAATGTGTCACGCTGTACCAGTTTGGAACGGGTATTGGTGAGAAAACCCTCACGCTTGCCCTCGAAATGACGATAGACGATATCGCCCACGACAGCATCAAGGATGGCATCGCCCAAAAACTCCAGCCGTTCGTTGTTCAATGGACGCCCTTTGGAGTTACGCCTGGTAACGCTCTTGTGCATTAGGGCTAGCTTGTAGAAGTCAATATTACGCGGATAGAAGCCAGTCATTTCAAAAATGGCCGAAAAAAGCTCCTTCTCCTTACGGAAAGGGAGCTTGATTCTATCAATCAGGTTACTGGTGTTCAGCATGACTTCAAACATACTTTTTAAAGACCACACAGGCATTATGACCGCCAAAACCAAAGGTGTTGCTCAGGCCGGCACGTACCTCACGCTTTTGGGCCTTGTTGAAGGTGAAGTTCAGATTGTAGTCTATCTCTTCGTTCTTGTCGTCTTCCTCGTGGTTAATTGTCGGTGGAATAATGTCGTTTTGTACAGCCAGCACAGTAATCATGGCCTCAACAGCTCCTGCAGCACCTAACAGGTGGCCAGTCATCGACTTCGTAGAACTGATGTTCAGCTTAAAGGCTGCATTACCAAACACTTCCTTTATAGCCTTGGCCTCAGAGATGTCACCCACATGGGTTGATGTGCCGTGTACGTTGATGTAATCAATATCCTCTGGCTGCAAACCAGCATCCTCCAGTGCATTCTGCATGACGAGCTTGGCACCCAGTCCTTCTGGATGTGAAGCGGTAATGTGGTGTGCATCGGCACTCATGCCGGCACCAACCATCTCGGCATAGATCTTGGCACCACGGGCCTTGGCATGCTCCAGCTCCTCAAGAATCAGACAGCCAGAACCCTCTGCCATGATGAAGCCGTCGCGACTGGCGCTGAACGGACGACTGGCCTTCTCTGGTTCGTCGTTGCGTGTCGAAAGGGCATGCATGGCATTGAATCCTCCCACGCCGGTTGCACAGATAGCTGCCTCGGCACCTCCGGCAACGATGACGTTAGCCTTACCCAAACGGATCAAGTTGAAGGCATCGGCCAGTGCATTGCTCGACGAAGCACAGGCAGAAGCTGTGATATAATTGGGACCATGGAAGCCATACATGATGGAAATCTGGCCGGCAGCAATGTCTGCAATCATCTTCGGAATGAAGAAGGGATTGAACTTCGGACCGTCAGCCTCGTGAACACCGTAGTACATCACCTCTTCTTCAAAGGTCTTGATACCACCGATGCCTACGCCATAGACCACGCCAATGCGATTCTTATCAACCTTCTCCAGATCCATGCCGCTATCCTCGACAGCCTGCTTTGCAGCAATCATGGCCAGCTGGGTATAGCGGTCCATCTTACGTGCCTCCTTGCGGTCAATATAGTCGTTGACGTTGAGGTTCTTGACCTCACATGCAAACTGCGTCTTGAACTTGGAGGCGTCGAAAAGCGTAATAGGTGCAGCACCACTTACCCCGTTGAGCAGGTTGTTCCAAGTCTCTTCAGGAGTATTGCCGACGGGTGTCACGGCACCCATACCTGTTACAACTACTCTTTTTAATTCCATACTTTATAATTGAGAATTGAGAATTGAGAATTGAGAATTATGATTACTTTGTTGTCCTTTTATCAAGGTCAAAGCATATCATAATTCTCAATTCTCAATTCTCAACTATAAATTTGAAAATTATTTTGCGTTCTCCTCGATGTAAGCGATAGCGTCACCAACGGTACCAATCTTCTCAGCCTTGTCGTCGGGGATAGAAATACCAAACTCTTTCTCGAACTCCATAATCAGTTCTACGGTATCCAAAGAGTCAGCACCAAGGTCATTAGTGAAACTTGCCTCTGGCTTTACTTCTGCTTCGTCAACACCGAGTTTATCAACGATAATTGCAATTACTTTGCTTTCAATTTCTGAC
>CAJOQT010000062.1 GCA_905236875.1 uncultured Prevotella sp.
GAACGCTGGTGCGTTGGCGGGCAATGCCAGCCAGGCCTTGTGGCCCGGGATGGTGAAGGCTGCGCCATTTTCTGCACCCCAGTACCAGCCGAAGTTGTCGTTGTTTTTACTGTACGTCAGCTTGTAGTACTTCGCTCCGCCGGTGGTCGTGGTCTCGTTGTCGCTGCCGTGCAGCAGGTTGGTACCCGTGTAGGCTGCTGTCGTCGCCGTCGGCGATGGTCAGGTAGGTCAGCTTGTCGCCGCTGTCGGTGATGACGCGGGCCTTCACGCCAGCGGGCAAGGTCACGTCACACTGCCCGTTGTAGTAAGTGGCGAAGCCTTCGGGGGCGAAGGTCACGCTGACCGTAGGATTATCGACCTTCTGGACATACATATAGTAGTAGCCCCAGCTGCTATTTCCACCTGGACAGAAGTAGATGTCGTAGATGCCGTCTGACGTTATCTTGTCGCCGTTGGCAACGATGGCAGTGCTGTATTCCCCGTTGGCGTCGACGATGACGGTGCCGCTGTGGATGGCGATGTTGTTTTCGGTAATGATGCCGTCGCTGCTGACGACGGAGAGGGTGCCGCTCTGTGCGCTCTGGCCGTAGATGGTGAGGTCACCGCCAGTGATGCCGATGCCCTCAATCCTCCCGCTGCTTGTCCCGACGCTCATGGTGGCGTTGTCGGCGAGGATGAGGGTGACGGGGCCGGCGAGGTTGACGGTGTGGTCGAAGTTGACGTTCTCCAGCCCGACGAAGTATGTGCCTGCTGCGAGGCTCTGCTCGCTGCCGTCGAGGGCGCGGTGTACTCGTCGCTGGCGTAGCTGTCGCTGGTGCCGTGGTTGAAGGTCAGCGTGTTGCCGCCGCCGTCGAAGGTGCCGCAGAAGTCGTGCTTGCTGCTGCCCGCCATGCGGGTGACCTCGATGTTGGCGCCGAGGGTGACGGTCTTGCCGCTGAAGCGGTTGTAGGTGTCGTTGTCCTGCAAGGCGTCGCAGAACACGCCCCAGCCCGTGGCGGTGTGGATGGTGTACTCGTCGCCGCTCTGGGAGAAGTGGGCGGGGTCGGGGGTGACGTTAAGGATCTTTCCGGCGATGGCGCTCTTCTGCGCGCTGGTCAGCGTGCCGTTGGCGTAAGTGTTGCCGCTGCCGTCGCTGTAGGCGTAGCCGTCGGGCAGGGCGACGGCGACGGTGCCGTCGTAGCCGCCATAGGACGTGACGGTGCCGCCGCCGAGGGTGATGGTGCCTTCGGTGAAGATGCCGTTGGTGTTTTCGCCCGGGGTGGCGGTCACCTGCCCGCCGTTGATGGTGATGGGCTTGTCGTTGGCATATATGGCGCCATTGCCATAGCCTGTGCTGGTGGCGCTGACGATGCCGCCGTTGATGGTGAGGCCGCCCGATGGATTGATGGCAGTGCGGTCACTGGTGACGGTGAGCCGCCCCGTGCCGCTGCTCTGGCCGTAGATGGCCAGTGGGTATCTGTTACTGGGTGAGATGGCAGGATTGTCGCTGACGTTGACCGTCATCTCCGCACCGTCGGCGAGTATGATGTTGATGGTGCCTGGTGAGCCTGTACCGGCGAATCTGTCCGTGTAGCTGATGTTGCTCTTTACGACGTACCAGCCTGCGGCGAGGTCGATGTTATTCCATTTGCCGACGGTCTCTTCGCCCGTCAGCACGGTGGCGGTGACGGTCTGCTCGTTGCCGTTAGCGTCGATGTAGCTGACGGACTCTCTCGTCTGCGCCCACGTCGTCGCGGCGGTGAGCACCATCATGAGCAGCATCATGGCTGCCCTTGAAATAAATCTTCTCATTGTTGTAGTCATATTGTCTTTTTTTATGTTCTTGCGTTTGTGAGTGTCATCCATTTGTCGAGCCACCCTGCCAATGGTGCCGGACTGCTAAGCATACCACAATTGTATTGGAGGTTTAGCATGGAGAAACGCATGCGATAGCGGGGGCTGTATGTCTTGAAATAGACAGAGAGGCTGTTGCCGCTGATATTCTCTTCAGCTTTGACTTCCACGGGGATGATTTCATCGCCCCATTGTATGACGAACTCTATTTCCGCCGTTCCTGGGGAAGTCCAATAGTATGGTTTCTGGTCGTCCATGAATGGCATGATGGACTGCAGAACGGCATTTTCGGCCATGGCTCCCTTGAACTCCGTGTAATTGGCGATGGGGGCTGTAACAACGGTTGCAGGCAGATGAGCCAGACGGCGTAGCAAGCCACAGTCACAGGCATAGACCTTAAAGGCATCGCTTTCCGCGTATGCAGAGATAGGCATACCGGGTTTAGTGATACTGAAGATACGATAGATCATCCCGGCATCCTCTAACCACATCAAGGCATCTTCATAGTCCTTCGAGCGGGCACCTGTCTTGATGACCTTATAGATGAATTTTCGGTTTTCCTTCGACAGTTGTGCGGGCAATGAGTGCCAGATGGCATGAATGCGAGGAATCTCGCGTGGCTCAGCATATTTGGCAAAGTCCAGCTCGTAAAGGTCGAGAATGTCTTGAAGCACCGACTCCACCTCGCCGACTCCTTTGTCTTCAAGCAGCGCCACAATGGCCTCTGGCATACCGCCAGAGACCTGATAACGTCGGTACTCGGTGCGCAGCTTGTTCATGATGATTTCAGGCAGATGGCGGATTTCATCCAACGACTCGATATATTCGTATGTACGCAAATCGCTGGCACGAAGGAATTCACGGAAGGTGACGGGGAACATCTCGATGATCTTCACATTTCCTACCGGCACCGTCATCTTGCGCTTCTTAACTGCCACGCCCAATAGCGAGCCTGCGGCAATGATATGATACTGAGGTGCTTCTTCGCGGAAATATTTCAGACTGTTCAGCGCTTCTTCGCACTCTTGTATCTCGTCGAAGACCATCAGTGTCTCGCCGGCTATTATCGGCTGGTCGCAGTAGAGTGTCAGTTCCTTGATGAGTCGCTGAGGGTCCTTGGACACCTGAAACACAGACTTCAATTCGGGATGTCGGTCGAAATCAAACTTGACACAGTATTTGAAGCACTCTTTGCCGAATGTCTCCATCGCCCACGTCTTGCCAATCTGACGGGCACCCTTCAGCAGGATGGGCTTTCGGTCGGAAGCGTCTTTCCATGCTTTAAACTGATTAATAATCTCTCTTTCTATTCTCATGTATCACATTACAAACTTCGGTTTTGTGTATGTTTTATACACTTTTCCTAACTTTCCGGTGCAAAATTACATGTTTCCAATGAATCCACCAAATGATTTTCCTGTTTTCTGCATGATTTTGGTTTTTTGAACTGTGCTGCTAAGCCGGACTACTTTAGTGTTTCGTAAAACTCCTTGATGGTAATGACTGTGATTTTAGGCCAGTCTATCTGCTTAAGGATGTTGAAGTGGGAATCGTTGGTGACGATGTTCTCCGCATCGGCAGCAACGGCACAATCCACGAACTTATTGTCATCGGGATCAGTTTCTATCAGTCCGAAGTGGATATCTTGTATTAAAAATGCGAAATGGGGGATGAAATCCGCAGAGGGAATGAAAGAAAACAAAGAAAATCCCTGCGCAGGAATTAAGCAGATGTCCGGGGACACTTCGCAGTGAATAACAGGGCTATCCAGGCATAGATGCCGAGGAGGATGACCAGCATGGTCTGTACGGTGTGGACGATGAGGACGAAGTAAAGTGCTTCGTTGTCGGCTACGCCATAGAGGATGAGCATGGTCTTTACGGCGAAGTGCCAGGGACCGGCACCGTTGGGTGTGGGTACGATGACGGCAATAGAGCCTACGACGAAGGTCACCATAGCACAGGTAAGGCCGAGGTGACTGGTGAAGTCGAAGCAGAAGAACGTCAGGAAGTAATGCAGGAAGTAGCATACCCAGATGCCAAGGGTGAAGAAAACGAACAGCGGCACGTTGCGTACGTCTTTCAGGGAGATGACTCCCTGCCAGATGCCGCTGAACGTCGCACGTACCTTATTATATATAGAGAGGTGACGCAAGAGGATGTGCAAGAGGATGAGTGCGGCAATGCCGCAGACGGCAGTCACCAGCCAGCCCGTTGTAGAGAACTGTCCGAAAATGGAGTCGATGCTGGTTCCTGTGCGTCCGAAGAACGTTCGGAACACGGGAATCTGCAAGAGTAGCGTGATACCCGAGAACAACAGTACGACCAGTGAATCGACCGCCCGTTCGGTAACTACCGTTCCCAGGGCTTTGGAGAAGGAAATGGCATCGTAGCGCTTGAGCACGGCACAGCGTGTGAACTCACCGATGCGTGGAATGATCAGTGAGACTGCATAGCTGATGAATACTGCATTGATGCTGACCGATGTCCTCGGGTGCTCGCCGACGGGTTCCAATGTCTGCCTCCAGCGCCACCCGCGGAACATCTGTGCCAGTATGCCGAAGGGGAACGAGAGCAGCATCCATGTCCAGTCCATCTCGTTCCACAGCACATGGCTCAGGCTCTGGAAGTCGAAACCGCGATACATCCAGTAGAGGATGGCACCGCCCAGTATGAGCGGCATCATGATCTTCACAGTATTGCTCAACAATGCCTGCCGTTCCATTATGATGGTTTTATGATGATTATTATCTGCAAATATACGATAAATATACGATATAACCATCACTTTTATCGAAAAAAGTGCATTGGAAGCAAAAAAATATCCTTATGTCAGTCTTTTCTCAATTATTTTGCTTATCTTTGGAGCGTCATTTACAAAAAACTAACATTATGGAAAAATACGGTAAGATTATCCAGGCCTCTATTTTGGCTGTGGGACTCCTGTTGCTCGGAATGTGCATCAAGAGCGGTATTGACAATTTCACCAACAAGGACCGCCGCGTGACTGTGAAAGGACTGGCAGAGAAGGTGGTGGATGCCGACAAGGTGACATGGACTCTGTCGGTGACTGGTGTGGGTGACAACCTTGACGCTATCTTTGCTCTCTTGAACAAGGAGGTGGAGACGATTCAGAAGTATCTGAAGGAGAACCAGACTGACGGCAAGGCGAAGGTTACCGTCAAGTCGTTCGACATTACTGACAACAACGCTAACGTGTGGAGCGAACGCAGACCTACCTATCGCTATTCCGTGACACGTAGCCTGAGCATCACCTCCAACGACACCAAGTTTATCAGTGAGCTGAAGGAGAAGGCTGCCGATGCCCTGCTGGAGCGTGGCGTGATGATAGACAGCAACTACGCCAACTATGAATATACGAAGTTCCAGGAACTCAAGCCGCAGATGATGAGCGAGGCCATTGCCGCTGCCGAGAAGACTGCCCAGCAGTTTGCCGAGAACAGTCATTCGACCATCAATAAGATTGTGGAGGCCGGACAGGGAGAGTTCTCCATCGACGAGGCAGACATCCCCTATCAGAAGAAGGTCCGCGTGGTATCGACCATCACTTACTCTCTGAAAGACTGACATGCGCCGCTTCCTACTTCTTGTTTCCTGCTGCCTGTCGGCTGTACTTTCCTGTCATGCGCAGGAGAAGTCGCTGCCTGAACTGCTCCGTAACATTGACGATGCCATTGGGCAGTCACCGCAGTATGTCGCTGCCTACGAGGTACAAATTGATGAGGCACGCCGCAAACACGAGCAGGCACATACGGACGGGCAGCGGTATGAGACGGCCTTTGCATTGTACGAGCTGTATCGCCCCTTCATCAACGACTCGGCCATGTTCTTCCTCAAGGAGTGTATTGGCCTGACAGAGAAGACGGGACAGCGGTCGGACAACGTGCGCTGCCGGGCATTGCTGGCCTGGCGCTGTTCGAGTACCGGCATGTATAATGAGGCGTTCAACATCCTGGACTCTATCAGCACCGAGGGTGCCGACAGCGCGGCATTGGGAGAGTATGCCCATGCTTATAACAATGTCTATAACGAGATGGCGTACTATACCCAGATGCCAGAGATGAAGAGCCGGTACGCAGCCAAGGCCGACTACTATCAGGATATGATGTTCAGGACGCTGCCGGCTGACGACCCCCGCATCATGCTGCGCCATGAGATGACGTTCCTGAACAGCGGACAACTGGACAAATCCATGCAGGTCAACGACGAATGGCTGAAGATGGTGCAGAAGGGAACACATCCCTACGCGATGGTTGCCCTGTACCGTTATCTGGAGTTCAAGGCCCGTGACGACGAGCCGCAGATGATGTACTGGCTGACGGAATCGGTGTTGGCCGACATCCGTAACGGCGTACTTGACCAAGGCTCCATGTGGGAACTGGCCAACCAGCTTATGCTGATGGGCGATGTGGAAAGAGCCAACCGGTACATCAGCTACACCAGCGACTGTGCCATACGTTATGGTTCGCGACAGCGTAACTGGCAGATTGCACCATTGATGACACAGATAGCCAAGAGCTATAAGGAGGAGAACGAACGGGCAACCAAACAGTTGCGGCTGTTGCTGGCCGTAGTCAGCGTTCTTGCACTGCTCCTGCTGGGACTGCTGTTCTTCCTGCACCGTCGCAACAAACAGCTGGCAACCGCAAGAAATGCCTTGCACGAGACGAATTCCCAGTTGTCGATTCTCAATGCGCAGCTGTCAAGTACCAACGGGCAACTGGCAGAGAAGAATGCACAGTTCTCGATACTTAATTCCCAGCTGTCCGAGAGCAACCGCGTCAAAGAGGAGTATATCGGTCGCTTCCTGTCGCTTTGTTCGCAGTACATCGACAAGCTCGACAACTATCGGAAGATGGTGAACAGGAAGATGAAGAACAAGGAACTCGACGAACTGTTCCGTGTTACCAAATCGACTGAGCTGAAAGAGAAAGAGATAGAAGAACTGTACCAGAACTTCGACTCGGTGTTCCTGCATCTCTTCCCCAACTTCATCGATGACTTCAATGCCCTGCTGTTGCCTGAATACCAGGTACATCCCAAAGAGGAGAACAAGCTGACCACCGATATCCGCATCTTTGCACTTATCCGACTGGGCATTGACGACTCCTCGAAGATAGCGGAGTTCCTGCATTACTCGGTCAACACCATCTACAACTACCGGGCCCGTATCAAGAACGGTGCCGTAGGTAACCGTGAGGCCTTTGAACGACAGGTTAAAGAACTGGGACTGCTTTAGAATTGCAAACTGCGTTTTGCAATCTGGACACTGAAATGCTGCAGTGATGTGAAATAATTTAAAAAGAGGGTGGGGAAGGGAAAAAAACTTTCAACTCTCAACGCTCAACTCTCAACTTTTTTGTACCTTTGCAGTCGAAAAAAAGGACAGGTACGTAAACAGTTAATTCGTAAATTATAAATATTTGTCAAATCGTAAATTATTATGGTAAACTACAAGGATTTAGGACTCGTGAATACTCGCGAGATGTTCAAGAGAGCAGTTGCCGGTGGATATGCCATCC
>CAJOQT010000063.1 GCA_905236875.1 uncultured Prevotella sp.
AAATTAGGAGACATGCAAATAAATCGTCCAAAAAAGCACGCAAAAAAGCACGCTCATAATGATGGGGGTGGAGTCAACATTCCTCAGGCGTTCGAGTCAACAAAATCAGTACCCGAGGGGTGCGATTCTTCCGTTATTTTCTTCAGTTGACAGTTGACAGTTTTTATGTGTGCCATTGTTTTTGCCCCTGAAAAAATATTATTATATATAATATATATATTATATATATAATAAATATATTATTTAACATATTTATACATTTTCCGCGTTTGTGCTCACAAAGAAACTGTCAACTGTCAACTGAAGACACACATTGTCTTTTCCTGAAAACGTTGACACCTGACGGATGTTGTTTGCGGCTCCATAAGTTGGAGAACGGCGCAAAGGAGCGTGTGCTGCGACTGGCTGAAGCCTATGAAAATGCCGTTCAGAAGCGGTTGAACGAGTAAAATCTACAGGAAAACCTACAGAACCTACAGAAAAACCTACAGGGGTGCATGTCGTTGTTTCATGCACCTTTTTTTTATGCTTAAATTTGCACTGTCAAAAGTTCTTTCTGAGGAAGTCGAGAGATGTTAAGTGACAAGTGATGGCAGGGGAATCACATGCTGCATTCCTTCTTAATCGAGCATACATAGTAGTGTAGCAGGTACCAGAGGCATGCGATGAAAACGTAGGCAGCGGCTACTTGAAGGATGGTGGGACTGATGCCCTCAATACTGGCATAGGGGAGGGCGGCTATGGCTGATGTCCAGCTGCTGAGCCAGAAGGCCAGCGTGGAAGGGACGACAGCGAGTACGGCTTGTGCTGCCGGCCACCATGTGAACAGCAGGACGACGAACATGGTATAGAGGATGGCTGTTGCCAGGGGTATCGAGACGAGGTTGGCCAACAGGAAATAGACGGGGAAACGTCCGAAGTAGTAGGCTACGAGTGGTGCCGTGCCTATCTGCGCTGCCACAGACACCACCATCATGCTCCATAGGATGCGGACTATCTTGTGGCGGTCGAGCCATTGCTGGCTGATGAGCCTGGTCAGCAGGGGAACGAAGAGCAGGATGGCGAGAACGGAGCAGAAAGACAACTGGAAACCTGCATCGAAGAGCGAGTAGGGGTTGGCTGTCAGCATGATGATGGCGGTGAAGGCCAGCGTGTTGATCGGTGTCTTCCCCCGATTGAGTAGTGACACAAAGGCATAGACGCTGATCATCACGGCAGCGCGAACGACGCTTGGCGACATGCCGACCAGCAATACAAACGCCCAGATGCAGCCGACGATGAGCAACTGGTTGACAAGCTGTTGCCGACGACTGCGTAAGAGCAATGTCAGCAGCATGTAGATGATGCCGAGATGCAGTCCGCTGAGTGCCAGCAGATGGGAGGTGCCGGCTTGCGAGAACTGTTCCTTTTGCTGACGGCTTACTGCGCTCTTGTCACCTAAAGCCATTGCAGCAAGTATGGCGTAATGGTCTTGGTCTCTGATGTTTGAACTGAATTGTTCCAGTAAACGATGACGTTGCATCATCAAGAAGAGACGGGTACGGTTCAGCACTCCGATACCCTGTAGCGAGATGACGGCATGATGCCAACGGTTGTTCCATGCGAAGACTTCACCGGTATAGCCGTGTGTCTCCAGAAAGGTGCGATAGCTTCCTTGGGCTGACAGCGGCTTCAGCTGTGAGAAGACTATCAGGCCGTCGCCAATGTTGAGGCTCTCCTCTCCAGGCATCAGGCGCAGCTGTATCTTCTGTCCCGTTGCGGCCAGCAGGGCATCGGCAGCAAGTGTCTTGCCCCGTTGTACGGGTTCGGAGACGACCACCAGCTCGTATTCCTGTTCTTCTACCGGCCAGCTGACGAGCATCTGCCGTTGCCGGTGCAGGCAGAGCAGACAGCCGACGGCTGCGCAGACAAGGCAGATGCAGAGGCTCTGCCACATCCCGGACTTCCTGAGCAGGAAGGCGGTTGCCAGCAGCCACAGCAGAATGGCAAACACCGTCTCCTCGGCACACGTGACATACCGTCCGGCTATAATACCTGTGATAAGACACAGGGCCGGACGAATGAGTGGCGATAAACTAAAGTCATTCTGCATGCGCGATTTTCAATTCTCCATGAAGCAAAGGGCATCAGGAATTGCTCATCAGCTCTTTCCGCAGGAAAGCCGGTGTATAGCCTTTGTCGCTCATGGCCACCTCTGCGGGCGTGCCTGTTGAGAGAATCTCACCGCCGCGCCGTCCTCCCTCAGGTCCCATGTCGATAATGTAGTCTGCCTGACGGATGACGTCGAGGTTGTGCTCGATGACGATGACGGTGTTGCCGCGGCTGACCAGTTTCCGCAGGACTTCCATGAGTATGCGTATGTCCTCAAAGTGCAGGCCTGTGGTTGGCTCGTCGAGGATGTAAAGCGTCTTTCCCGTGTCGCGCTTCGACAGTTCGGTAGCCAGTTTGACGCGCTGGCTTTCGCCTCCACTGAGCGTGGTGGAGGGCTGTCCGAGTTTGATGTATCCAAGTCCGACATCTTGTATGGTCTTGATTTTCCGAAGGATGTCGGGCACGTTTTCGAAGAACTCTACAGCCTGGTTGATGGTCATGTCGAGCACGTCGGCAATGGACTTTCCCTTGTAGCGCACTTCGAGCGTCTCGCGGTTGTAGCGTTTGCCGTGACACTCCTCGCAGGGCACCATCACGTCGGGCAGGAAATTCATCTCGATGGTTTTGTATCCGTTGCCGCCGCAGGCTTCGCAGCGTCCGCCCTTGACGTTGAACGAGAATCGTCCGGGCTTGTAGCCTCGTATCTGTGCCTCCGGCAGATGGACGAATAGTGAACGGATGTCGGAGAACACTCCGGTATAGGTGGCCGGATTGGAGCGTGGCGTACGTCCGATGGGTGACTGATCGACGTTAATCACCTTGTCTATCAGTTCGATACCCTCAATGGCGTCGTAGGGCAGCGGATTGCGTAGCGAGCGGTAGAAGTGTCTGGAGAGGATGGGGTAGAGCGTTTCGTTGATGAGCGTCGATTTGCCCGAGCCGCTGACACCCGTTATGAGGATGAGTTTGCCCAAAGGAAACTCCACGTCGATGTGTTTCAGGTTGTTGCCGCGACAACCATGCAGGATAAGACTCTCCCCCTGCCCCTCCCTGTGAGGGAGGGGAGGAGAGGACCCCTCCTGACCTCCCCTGTTTAGGGGAGGAGAAGGTGCGGTTGAAGCCTCCCCTAAACAGGGGAGGTTGGAGGGGTCTTTCAGATACTTTGCTGTCAGCGTGTCACTCTTCAGCAGCTGGTCGGGAGTACCCTGAAACACCACCTCTCCGCCTTTACGTCCGGCACGGGGACCAATGTCGATAATCCAGTCGGCAGCGAGCATCATGTCGCGGTCATGCTCGACGACGATGACGGTGTTGCCGATGTCGCGCAGCTCCTTGAGCGAGCGGATGAGCCGTTCGTTGTCGCGCTGGTGCAGTCCGATGCTGGGCTCGTCAAGGATATAAAGCACGTTGACGAGTTGGGAGCCGATCTGCGTAGCCAGTCGTATGCGCTGGCTCTCACCGCCGGAGAGCGATGCCGACTGACGGTTGAGTGACAGGTAGTCGAGTCCGACACCCAACAGGAAGTCGAGTCGCGTACATATTTCCTTCAGTATCTCGGCAGCTATCTGCTGTTGCTGTTTATCCAGTTTAGAACACTTTTCACTCTCTAATAGGTTCAGCCACTGCCGTAGTTCGCTGAGGTCCATGCTGGCCAGTTCAGCGATGTTCTTGTCACCAATACGATAGGAGAGTGCCTCGCGGTTGAGTCGCTGGCCGTGACATTCCGGACACTCGCATTCGGCCAGGAACTGGTCGGCCCATCGCTGGCCGCTGGTGCTGTCGTCGTTGTCCATCACCGAGCGCAGGTACTTCACCACACCATCGAAGGCCACGAAGTAGTCGCTTCCTGTATGTACCAGTTCCTTGCTGATGCGGATGTTCTCGAGGGAGCCGTAGAGAATCTCGTTGAGTGCGTCGTCAGGGATATCGCAGACGGACGTCTTGAGGTCACAGTCGTATTTCTGGAGAATGGCATCAATCTGCCAGAAAATCATCTGACTCTTGTATTTGCCCAATGGAGCAATGGCACCGTCGTGAATGTTCTGGGTACGGTCGGGGATGACCTTGTCGAGGTCGATCTCGTTGATATAGCCCAATCCCTTACAACGCGGACAGGCTCCTATGGGAGAGTTGAACGAGAAGTTGTTGGGGGCAGGATCGTCGTACGAGATACCTGTCGTGGGACACATGAGGCGGTTTGAAAAGAAGCGGGGCCCCCCTCCGTCTCCCTCGAGGGAGGGCTTGGTGACATCGAGAATCATAAGGAGTCCTTCGCCCTGCTTCATGGCTATCTGTACGGACTTTTTGAGACGGTCACTCGGCTCGTAGCCGTCCCCCTCTTGGGAGGGGGATTGAGGGAGGCTCAGTCTGTCGATGACCACTTCGATGCTATGGTTCTTGTAGCGGTCAACCTTCATGCCGGGAACTATCTCCGTCATCTCGCCATCGATACGAACGTGGAGGTATCCCTTGCGACGCAGGGACTCGAAGAGTTCGCGGTAGTGTCCCTTTCGGTTGCGTACGACAGGTGCAAGCAGCATAATCTTGTGGCCGGCATAGTCACGCTGTATCATCTCCAGCACACGTTCCTCCGTATATTTCACCATCGGCTCACCGGTAGCGTAGCTGTAGGCACGTCCGGCACGTGCAAAGAGCAGGCGCAGGAAGTCGTATATCTCCGTTGTTGTGCCTACGGTGGAACGCGGATTGCGGTTGGTGGTCTTCTGTTCGATGCTGATAACTGGTGAAAGTCCAGTTATCTTATCGACGTCAGGACGTTCCAATCCGCCGAGGAAGTTACGGGCGTATGCCGAAAACGTCTCAATATAGCGACGCTGTCCTTCGGCAAATATCGTGTCGAAAGCCAGTGACGACTTGCCGGAACCGCTGAGTCCGGTAATCACCGTCAATGACTGTCGGGGTATCTGAACGTCGATATTCTTCAGATTATGCACACGGGCACCCCAAACACAAATCTTCTCGCCCTCCGCTTCGTGCAGACTATTGTTCTTGTGACTGCTCATCGTTCAGGTATCCTCTCAACAAGTTGACATCACGACGAATGGTATGTACCTGTCCGTCAGAACCTTTGGCCTTTACCAGTACGAAGTAGGTCCCCTGCTTGACGGGAGTGCCGTTATAGGTACCGTCCCAGCCATCGTTGATGTCTGTCCACTCATAGAGTTTCTGTCCCCAGCGGTTGTAGATGATGGCCCGGAACTCTACAATGCCCTTGGTGGCGGATGACTTGACGGTCAGCTTGTCGTTGATGCCGTCGTCATTGGGTGAGAAAGCGTTGTATATCTCAATATGGCTGACTACCGTGCCGGTCGTGTCTGCCTGTTCTTCATCCTGATCGTTTGTCTGGGCACTGAGCGACAGCGGAAGCAGACAAGTCACAAGTAACAGTATAAATCCTTTTGTTTTCATCTTTGTTATCGTCATCTTGTTGGAGATTTGTGTGTAATGTGAGTGCAAAGATACTGTAAAATTTCGATTTAGCGAAAAGAAAGCAATTTTATTTGTATTTAATTGACAATTGTTCGAAAATGAAAAGAAAAACGAGTTTTCTTTTTGCATTTTGCTCACTTATTCGTACCTTTGAGGCTTGCCTCGAAGGTACTCGCGTTCGAGAAAACTCTAATAAAATTTGGTTTTCTGCTCACTTA
>CAJOQT010000064.1 GCA_905236875.1 uncultured Prevotella sp.
ATTTCATATTAGTTATTATTTTATAAGCAAATAGACATTTATAAACTATGTAGCAAAACTACTGTTTAGTGTTAAAGAATTGTCACGCTGTTGGGAATGGTGACGGAGGTTAGGCCGCTGCAATCAGAGAAAGCACCCCATCCTATGCTCGTCACGCTGTTGGGAATAGTAACGGAGGTCAGGCCGCTGCAATATGAGAAAGCATGTTCTCCAATGCTCGTCACGCTTCGTGTTCTATTCATATAGGTAACTTCTTCTGGAATATTTACAACACCCTTATATATTTCTTTATTATTTGGATTGTTGTATAGATATGTTACCTCCAACTCTGTCCCAGAGTTAATATAATTATAGTAGATGGTTACTCCGTCTGAGTTCGCAACAGCAATGTCGTAGGCAAAAGCCTTGGTAAAAGCCATACTCAGGAGCACAGCAAAAAGGATTGTTAGTTGTTTTTTCATAATCATATAGTTTTAGTTAGTATTGTTCGTTTAAGGAAAGACAAAAAGAAAAACGTGAGCAATTTACTTCGCTTACGTTTCCGAGGTGTTGGGGATACCTAATCATCTTAAACGAGTAAAAGCCCACGCCATCTGGCGTGAACCATCTACTTCAGTTCTTGATGATTTCCTTCCAATTCCCCAATCTTTCGGAAACAAGAATCAAAAGCGGACGTCCAAATCCTTTATGTCCTTGATGCTATCGCATCGTATTTCTCTCAGCCCATAGGCAATTACATTTTAGAGGGTTATATGTTTATTCCATTGCTTCTTTGTGTATATATGAGGACTTATTTCCTCGCCAATGTCCCAACCGAACTCCCTGAATGGGTAGCCATAGTCGTAGTCTTTAGAAGTCAGTTTCGGTTTGTCAAGCAGTATCAGCAAATCCCAGTGTGTACTTACACCCTTTTCATATTCATTTTCTTTTGGCCTTGCTTTTAATCCAATAGCGAGCACGGCCCCAGCCATAGGGTTTAGACTTGATGTTATATTTGCCGGTTGTTTCCCAGTATTTATACCATCCATAGGCTATACCTACATTTAGAACGGCTGTTTCTCCAGGCTTCAGGATACCAGCATGCACGGCTGCAGTTCCCAAGTCAGAACGTTCCATATAGCCGTTTTGCTTGTTGTCACCCCAAATTTGTCCATCGGTACTTCCCGTCACGAGAATCTGGAAGCTATGGCCAAAGAAGCGGTAATACTTCGACATATCGGTATCTGTATAGTAATTATCGGGCTTGATATCAACCCGTTCAAGGTTCCACTGCTCGTTCCAGTCCCATGGGTTTTCCTGATCCCACTCCTTACGCAACTGACGCAGTATAGCATAGCCTTTCTTTCCGTTCTTACGGAGAACAAACTTCTGATCTTTGGCGCTTTTCAGCGTATATACGTTGTGGCGATGCTTATAGACGAACCAGTGTTCACCAGACTGGTTTGAAGATCTGCCACAGCCAATACGGGTGCCGTCCTTCATCTCACCTCCTACGACGATGACATAGCTTGGGTCCATAACGCTACGAATGGTTACAGAGCCGTCATTGTTGTTGGTCACCTTCCACTGCTGGCTCTTGTCTCTGTGGCGTTTCTCTATGCCAATGCTATACGCATTTCCATTTTTCTTCAGTGTCAAGGGAAAGTCTTCACCAGGATTGATAATATAGTAGATGCCATTGGGAATTTTCACCAGCTTTGGCTCTTCCGGCAGTGAAGGCAAGCGACTCCCCGTCGAGGGAGTAGTGGGAGTCGTACTCGTCGTACCGTCAACACGATGGAAATTCCATATTTGCGAATTCTTCCCATTATCTTTATAGGTCTGGACCTTCCCGCCAGAAACAACAGTCAGCGCAAAAGAATGGTCTGCTTCAGAGAGCAACTCCACCTTGGACCCTCCTTGCGATTTAATTCTCCACTGTTGGTTGGTGTCACCATGGAAACTGAAGATATACACCTCACGCCCGTCAATGGGGGTGTATTCACTGACATCGACCACATAGTTGTTGTCAAGCATACTGCGTATGACGATGCAATTATTCTGAACAGTTATTTTCCACTGCTGGGCTTTGCTGCCGTTCCATTTTTCTACTGATAACGGGTTACCGTCACCAATTTGGCCGTTTTTCACCGTCAACACATAATCTGGTTGTGCTGTATATTGAATGCTGTAAATACCTTCAGGTATGGGTTTTACGATCTGTCCGGCCTGTCCCATAGCCGTCAGTGTCAGGGCTACGAGAGCCACGAGGGTCATTGCTATTCTTTTCATAATTATTGTAGTTTTAGTTGTATTGATTGTTCTTCCGTTCAAACAGGGCACAAAGTATAGTCCTCATAACCATCTTGTTTGTCTGCAAAGATAGTGATTATTTCTGAAACGACAAAGAAAAACAAGTTTTCTTTTTGCATTTTACTCGCTTATTCGTACCTTTGAGACATTATCTCTTAGGTTGGTGCCACCATGGAAACACAAAGAAAAAGCTTTTTTTCTTTGGTATTTCGCTCGGTTTGCACTACCTTTGTCCCCCAAAATGAAGAGAATGGAACTGAAACGACGCAATTACGTAGGGGTAAGGAGTAAACAATGACAAAGAATTTGCTTTTCCTGCCATTGCTTGCCATTGCGGCAAGCGCCACGGCACAGAACATAGGTGATACCACCGACGTATTTTTCCAACATCTTGAACTGAATGAAGTGGTGGTGACGGGACTGACGGGCGAGACACGCCTGAGTCACTCACCGGCACCCGTAAGCCTCATATCGAACCGCGACCTGCACTCGACGGCAGCCACCAACCTCATCGACGCCATATCGCTGCAGCCAGGCGTATCGCAGATTACTACCGGCAGCGGCATCTCGAAACCCGTCATCCGAGGACTGGGCTACAACCGCATCGTCACCATCAGCGACGGCGTGCGACAGGAAGGCCAGCAGTGGGGTGACGAACACGGCATAGAGATTGACCCCGAAGCCGTCAGCTCGGTCGAGATACTAAAGGGCCCCGCCTCGCTGATGTACGGCAGCGATGCTATGGCTGGTGTATTGCTGTTTCATCCGGCACGTATCGCCCCATTAGGAACCTTGCAAGGTTCAGTAAGCTCTGAATATCAGACGAACAACGGGCTATTCGGTTATTCGCTCAACATGGGTGGCAACCACGACGGCTTCGTGTGGAATGCCCGCTGGAGCCAGAAGCTGGCCCATGAATACAAGAACGACGACGACGGATACGTCGGCGGCTCACAGTTCCGTGAACAGTCTCTCAGCGCCATGCTCGGTCTGAACAAGCGATGGGGCTACAGCCACCTGACAATGGGTTACTACCATCTGCAGCCAGGAATTATCACCCCCCTGTCGTCCCCCGAGGGGGACACTAATGTCCTACAGCAGAGTAATGTGCCCCCCTCGGGGGGCGAAAGGGGGGTTGAGGGGGCTGGGGCCTCTTCCTACGCCATTTCCCTACCCTTCCAGCATGTCTATCACTACAAGGCTGTCTGGGACCAGTCGCTGTGGATTGGCGACAACCGTCTGAAGGCCACCATCGGCTACCAGCAGAACCAGCGCCGTGAGCATGAAGACGATGCCGACCAGTACAACCTGTACTTCCGCCTGCATACGCTGAGCTACGACGTGCGCTACCTGATAGACGACTGGGATGGCTGGAAACTCGCAACCGGCATTGGTGGCATGTGGCAACGCTCACAGAACCTGGGTGAGGAATTCCTCATTCCGGCCTACCGGCTGTTGGATATAGGAGCATTTGTGACCGCCGCCCACGACCTTGGGCCTGTTCACATGGAGGGAGGCATCCGTATCGACCGCCGTATGCTGCACAGCTATGGCCTTGAAGACGACGGAGAGGATCGTTTTACCGACTTCCGCCGTAACTTCAACGGACTGTCGGGAAGCATCGGTGCCGTCTGGCAAGCTACGCCGAAGCTGAATGTCCGCCTGAACGTGGCTCGCGGCTTCCGTGCACCAAACCTCAGCGAGTTAGGTTCGAACGGTGAGCACGAAGGAACCATCCGCTACGAACAGGGCAACCACGACCTCCGTGCAGAGCACAGCCTGCAGGCCGACCTTGGCCTCGACTTCTCGTCCGACTACGTCTCCGCACAGCTGTCGCTCTTCGCCAATCGTATCGAGAACTATATCTATGCTGTGCGCGACCTGAGCATGGAAACTGGAGATATAGCCGAAGAAGGTCTGCACTTCTACCGTTATGCACAGGGCGATGCCCGTCTGCTGGGCTTCGAAGCGATGGTCGATATACATCCTATCCACCAGTTGCACTTCAAGAACACCTTCTCGTATGTCGATGCCCGTCAGCTGAATCAGCCGGAAGAGACGCGCTACCTGCCCATGACGCCCGCTCCCCGCTGGACTTCGGAGCTGAAATATGAACTGACCCACCACTCCATCGTCAACGGCCGTCACTCCGCCCTCAACTTCTGTAACGCCTACGTCGCCCTGCAGATGGAGTGTGACCTCGCACAGAACCACTATTATATGGCTGACGACACGGAAACACGCACACCGGCATACACCTTATGGAGCTGTTCGGCAGGCACCGACCTGCACGTGGGACACCGTCATGTGGCGTCCATCTACCTGACACTACAAAACATGTTCGACCGTGTCTATCAGAACCACCTCTCACGCCTGAAGTACCTTGACTACACCAGTCCGTCAGGACGCACTGGCTATGCCAATATGGGTCGCAACTTCAGCATACGCCTCGTTGTACCCCTATCCCTATAACTCCCCCTAACTCCTCCTAACTCCCCTTTAACTCCCCAAAGAAAAATGACAGTTTGTATAGCAGAGAAACCCAGTGTAGCACGCGACATCGCCCGTATCATCGGAGCTACCAGTTCACACGAGGGCTACATGGAAGGCAACGGCTTCCAGGTAACATGGACCTACGGACACCTGTGTACGCTCAAGGAGCCGGGTGACTACACGCCGATGTGGAAGCCCTGGGCACTAACACAGCTGCCCATGATTCCGCCGCGCTTCGGTATCAAGCTGATTGAACAGGAGCATATCATCAAGCAGTTTGCCATCATCGAACGACTCATGCAGCAGGCCGACCGTATCGTCAACTGTGGTGATGCCGGACAAGAGGGTGAGCTGATACAACGCTGGGTAATGCAGAAGGCCCAGGCCACGTGTCCCGTCCATCGCCTGTGGATATCGTCGATGACTGACGAGGCCATCCGCGAGGGTTTTGCCAACCTGAAGGACCAGCAGGACTACCAGCCGCTCTACATGGCAGGCTTGTCAAGAGCCATCGGCGACTGGCTGCTGGGCATGAATGCCACTCGTCTATACACACTGAAGTACGGACAGAACCGTCAGATACTCTCCATCGGTCGCGTACAGACCCCTACCCTCGCCCTCATCGTCAACCGACAGAAAGAGATACAGAACTTCAAGCCGGAGCCTTACTGGGTGTTGGCTACCGTCTATCGCGACACGACGTTCACCGCCACCAAAGGGAAGTTCACCAATAAGGAGGAAGGCGAAAAGGCCTTTGCCACCATCGAAGGCAAGCCGTTCACCATCACCAAGGTAGAGAAGAAAGAAGGCAAGGAACAGCCTCCGCAGCTCTACGACCTGACCTCGCTGCAGGTGGATTGCAACAGGAAGTTCGGTTTCTCGGCAGAGCAGACGCTCAACCTCATACAGACGCTCTACGAACGGAAGCTGACCACCTATCCGCGTGTCGATACGCAGTACCTGAGTGACGACATCTATCCCAAGTGTCCGCAGACCATGAACGGCCTCTATCAGACCAAGTTCAGCGGAGTGGCACCGTATGCCGACCTCATCCGTCCCATCGGCGGCAAGCCGCTGAGGAAGTCAAAGAGGGTGTTCGACACGTCGAAGGTCACCGATCACCACGCCATCATCCCCACAGGCGTCATCCCCCAGAACCTGTCGGATGCTGAGCGCAAGGTGTATGATCTCGTGGCCCGCCGCTTCATCGGTGCCTTCCTGCCCGACTGCAAGTTCTCCACCACGACGGTGGTGGGCAAGGTGGACGAGATAGAATTCAAGGTGACGGGAAAGGAAATCCTGGATCCCGGATGGAGAGTTGTCAGAGGAAACACATCGGAAAACCCGGAGAACCCGGAATCCTCCGACAAGGAAGAAGAAAAGACACTGCCCACCTTTACCAAAGGTGAGAGCGGTCCGCACAAGCCGACGCTGACGGAGAAGATGACCACACCGCCGCCCTACTACAACGAGGCCTCACTGCTGCGTGCTATGGAGACAGCGGGCAAGTTCGTTGAAGACGAAGAGCTGCGTGCCGCGATGAAGGAGAACGGCATTGGCCGTCCGTCGAGCCGTGCCGCCATCATCGAGACACTCTTCAAGCGTCATTATATCCGTCGGGAGCGAAAGCGTCTGGTAGCTACGGACACGGGTATCGAACTCATCGACCTCATCCGCGAGGACCTGCTGAAGAGCTGTGAACTGACGGGCATCTGGGAGAAGAAGCTGCGTGACATCGAACACGGCAAATATGATGCCCGACAATTCATTGACGAGCTGAAGCAACAGGTGACAGACATCGTCCACGACGTGATGGCCGACAGCAGCAACCGACGTGTCACCGTCGTGCAGGAAACGCCAAAGAAGGAAAAGAAAAAGGAGGCATAGACGCAGGGCAGGCAATAAAACGCCTGCCCTTTCGTTATAATAAGGTATGAACCGCAGGCTATACATATTATATATAATTGGAACAGTGCTGCTCCTCACAGGTTGTGGAGGAGCCGAATTGTCCATGAAGAAGGGCGACAAGTTCTATGCCTTGGGGGAATACTTCGATGCAGCGACACACTACAAAAAAGCCTATCAGCAGACTCCAGCCAAGGACCGTGTCCTTCGCGGACAGCGGGCTGCCAAGATGGCCGATTGCTATCGGCGCATCAACTATACGGGCCGTGCCATCGCTGCCTATAACAATGTGATACGCTACAAGCAACAAGACTCGATGACCTATTACCTGCTGGCACAGCAGCTGTTGAAGAACGGACAGTACAAGGATGCCGCCAAGATGTACCAGACGGCATTGGATAGTTTAGCGTTTAGTGATGAGGGCTTTGAGGCTTTAATCCGTTCGGGCCTGAGGTCTGCACAACTCGCACCGCAATGGAAGGACGAAGGCTCACGCTATACCGTGAAGCGGATGGACCTCTTCAACTCACGGCGTGCAGAATACTCTCCCGTGCTGGCGGGCAACGACAACGAGATACTGTACTTTACCTCGACACGCAACGAGGCACAGGGTGACGAACTGAGCGGCATTACGGGAACGAAGAATGCCGACATCTTCATGGCCACCAAGAACGAGCAGGGACAATGGCAGCGACCGGTCACCATTGATAGCGAGCTGAACTCTCCGGAAGACGAAGGTCCCTGTGCCCTCACGCCTGACGGCAAGACGATGTACCTGACGATCTGTAAGACCGATCCGCAGTACCCGCGTTTCGCCACCATCGCCAAGGCTCCGCGCTCCGATGCTGCATGGGGAAAACCGCAGCCGTTGCAGCTCAGCAAGGACACGCTGTCGCTTTATGCACACCCTGCCATCAGTCCTGACGGTAACTGGCTCTACTTCGTCAGCAACATGCCCGGCGGACTGGGAGGACTCGACATCTGGCGCGTCCGCATCACAGCAAGCGGACTGGGAGGCGTGGAGAACCTCGGTGCTCCCATCAACACCCCAGGCAACGAAGAGTTTCCGACGTTCCGTCCCAACGGCGACCTCTACTTCTCCAGCGACGGACACGAGGGAATGGGCGGACTGGACATCTATATTGCCCACCCTGATTCGCTCCGCGAATGGGCTATTGAACATCCGGGCTATCCGCTCAACAGCAGCGGCGACGACTTCGGCATGACGTTCGAAGGGTCTTTCAACCGAGGCTTCTTCTCCAGTAACCGAGGCGATGCCCGTGGCTGGGACCATATCTACAGCTTCATGAACCCGGAAATCGTACAGACCGTCAAGGGATGGGTCTATGAGAAAGACGGCTACGAACTGACGGCGGCACAGGTCTATATGGTGGGTAACGACGGTACTAACCTCAAGCTCAGCGTACGAGGTGACGGCTCGTTCGTGCAACAGGTCAAGCCTGGCGTTGATTACGTGCTGCTGGCAACCTGCAACGGCTACCTGAACCATGCCGAACAGCTGAACGTCGTTGACCTGGATGAGTCGGAAGAACATGTCCTGCAGTTCCCCCTGGCCAGCATCACGGCACCGGTTCTCATCGACAATATCTTCTACGACTACGACCGTGCCACGCTGCGTCCCGAATCGGAGAAGGCGCTCGACTCGCTGGTTCTGCTGCTCAACGAGAACCCGAATGTCACCATCGAGCTGAGTGCACACTGCGACTACAAGGGTTCGTCTGAATACAACAAACGACTCTCACAACGTCGTGCGGAGTCGGTTGTCAATTATCTGATAGCCCATGGCATTGCCCCGGACCGTCTGACACCTGTGGGCTACGGCAAGGAAGTGCCTAAGACCGTCCGTCGGAAACTGACGGAACGCTATCCCTACCTGAAGGAAGGCGACATACTGACGCAGGAGTATATAGAACAGTTGGAGCCGGAGCAGCAAGAAGCCTGCAACCAGCTGAACCGTCGCACGGAGTTCCGTGTGCTGCGTACCACCTACGGCATGACGACTACACCTGGCGAATGACCCAGCGCGTCAGACCGGCAATCGACAAGGCAATGAGTATGAGCAGTGCCAGTACCACTTCAAGAAGTGTGACCATCGGAGTGCTGGCCGTCATGTCACCCAGGAGAGACAGGTCGAACATCGTAGGCAACGTACGGAAGAACACCTCAATATTGGTCAAAAATACAGCGGCGTAGGACAATAGCATCGTCCATCCCTGCATGGCGACGAACACCATGACAGCCACTACGAGACAGAAAAGAGTCCAAAGACGCTGGAAAATCAATGTCATCCCCGACTTCGCCTTCTCGCCCTGCAAGGAATAGTCTGCATCGATAGCTGCCATCACCCGTTCGGAGAATCCGTTGTCTTCTATCTGCTGCTGGGCAGCCTCACGGAAGAATTGTTCAATCAGTATGTTATCGTTTTCGTTCATAGCCATTTTGTTTTAAGTAATTTGCCAGTTTCTCCTTGCCACGCGAGAGATGCGACTTGACGGTGCCCGAGGGCATTCCCGTGATGCTTGCAATCTCGTCTATCGGCCTGCCTTCAATCAACTGTAGCGTAATACATGTCCTTTCGTCAGGCTTCAATATGGCAAGGGCGGAGTGGATGTCGAGCCTCACCCCGACAGACCCTCCCCCAGCCCCTCCCTGTAAAGGAGGGGAGAAATCACCTTGCAAGCCGCTCTTTGCTGCCCCCAGAGTATCCTCTCCCCTCCGCTCAAGGAGGGGCTGGGGGAGGCTCTTCTCCTTTCTCTTATAGTCATAGAACACGTTGTAGGCAATGCGCATGAGCCAAGTGGAGAACGATGCCGTTCCACGGAACTGGCGGATGTTGACGTAAGCCTTGATGAACGTGTCCTGTGCAAGATCATCACTCAACTGACTGTCTCCCATCGTCTGGTGCAGGAAGAACTTGCGCACAAGTGACTGGTATTTGACAACCAGCTTGTCGAAAGCCTTTTGGTTGCCAAATACCGCCACTTGTGTAACGAGAGAGATGTCTGTGAGCGATGTCATGGATCTATACGCTTAATTCTTCTTCCGGCATGACGATCCATGCAATGATATAGAACAGGACGCCTGCGAAACTTGTGAAGATAGTCAGTGCCGCAAATCCCAGACGGGCTGCTGTCACGTCAATGCCCATGTAATCGGCAAAACCGGCACAGACTCCTGCAAGCATTCTGTTGTTTGAGCGAACTAATTTCTTATTCATCATTCTTCCACTTTATCGTTTGATGTTGTTGTAGTGTTTTCTTTATCCACTGTAGGGGGAGGAGTCTGACGCGGCGTAAAGGTGTAGGTTTTCTTTTCGGACGTCTTCTCAACCAGAGAGATAACTATCTTACCCAGTCCGATGAAGAACACCAGTGCGCCAATGCCCCAGCCAAGCTTTCCGATTATCAGTCCCAGGAAGATCATCAGTCCGAGACCAAGGAACACCTGCTTGATTCCACTGCGATAGGCGTTGCGACTATAGATGGTCGGACGCTCGTGGATGAGGGGCTCGGGTATGGGCTGTCCGTTCTGGAGGGCCATCTGTGCGAGCTTCAGCTTGTCTTTCCGTCCCTTGTTGACGAAGTAGAAGATCACTGCGATAATCAGGATGGGAGACAGAAGAAACATAATGGCGACAACACAAATTATCATAATCATGCCTGTAACGGCGCCCCAGTCAATCTCATTCATAATACGGTCAAAGTCTGAAGACATGCTGACCTGATAGTGAACGTTTTGCTGAGTTCCCAAAGAGTCTTCCTCGGCTATACCTGTAGTGTCGGAAAAGGCTTCAATGCCTGTTGTGTCCTGCGTTGTAACGGGTGCCACTGCCGTAGTGCGGGCACTGTGGCGATGCTTCTGCGCTGCCATCTGCGAAGTGAGGGTGAGCGAGAGCAACATCATCATTGTAATAAAAAACTTCTTCATATTCATTGTTGTTTTTGATTTCTTTCGTTTGTTTGACGTATCCGTTACCAAATTAGTTGCAAAGATATGAAAAAAAATAAAGAAATAATCGAATAAAAGGATAATAAATCGTAACTTTGCAGTCAGAATGGTGACTCTTCCCGAGGAATTTGTACATGAGACACGCCAAGTATTGGGCGAGGAACGCTTCGAACGCTATCTACAGTCGTTCGAGGAGGAACCTCCTGTGAGCATCCGCCTGAACCCCAGGAAGCTCAAAGGTAGTGTGGCCGACGGTTCCCCCGTCGGGGATTCCTTCCCCTGTCCCTCACGCTTCACCGTCGCGGATGGCGAGCGTGTGCCGTGGTGCGAACAGGGCTACTACCTACCCTATCGGCCCCAGTTCACAATGGACCCCCTCCTGCATGCCGGCTGCTACTACGTCCAGGAAGCCTCGTCGATGTTCCTGTGGCACGTTCTTAAGAGTTTAGAGTGTAGAACGGAGAGTGTAGAGTTTGCTACCGCTCTTGATCTCTGCGCTGCGCCCGGCGGCAAATCGACGCTGTTGCGCTCTCTGTTGCCGGAGGATTGTGAACTCATTAGCAATGAGCCGATGCGCAACCGCTTTCAGGTCTTGGCAGAGAACGTCGCCAAATGGGGATATCCCAACCATCACGTCACCAACCTATATCCACGCGAGTTCGTCAAGAGCAAGGCCCACTTCGACCTTATACTCTGTGACGTGCCCTGCTCGGGTGAAGGCATGTTTCGTAAGGACCCTGCGACGATAGCAGAATGGAGTCTGAAGAAAGTGAAGCAATGCCAGAGCCTGCAACGGGAGATTGTCGGCGATGCCTGGCGCATCCTCAACGATGACGGTCTATTAATATATAGTACCTGTACACTAAATACGAAAGAGAACGAAGAGAACATCCGTTACTTCGTGGAAGAGCTGGGTGCCGAGGTGCTGCCCGTTGAGACACTGCCCGAATGGAACATCACCGGTTCGCTGCTCCCTGGCTTCGACCAGCCTGTCTATCGCTTCATTCCCGGCTTCTCCCGAGGCGAAGGACTGTTTCTTTGCGCGATGCGCAAATACACCAAACATCGTACATCAAACTTGACGAAGGCAACACATTGCACTTCCACCTTCAACCCTCTTCCCTCATCCTCAGTGGAGTTAAGTTATCCCCAGGCCATCGCCTACCTTCGTGGCGAGGCCCTTGTGCTGCCTGCCGACACGCCAAAAGGTCTGGTCGCCATGACCTATCAGGGCTTTGCACTCGGTCAAGTGAAGAATATCGGCAGTCGCGCCAACAACCTCTATCCGAAGGCATGGCGCATCAAAACCACCCACCTGCCGACCGAACCGCCGCAGGTTCTGAAGAAAATTGAGTAAAATCGTCAAATGAAATCGTGAAATAGTCAAATAGTCAAATGAAACAGTATTTAGACATTCTGAACCGCATCCTGACAGAAGGCACGCAGAAAGGCGACCGCACAGGAACAGGAACCATCAGCATCTTCGGCACACAGTCACGCTACAACCTGGCTGACGGTTTTCCTCTGCTGACCACCAAGAAACTGCACCTGAAGAGTATCATCTACGAACTGCTCTGGTTCCTACAGGGCGACACCAACGTCAAGTACCTGCAGGAGCACGGGGTTCGCATCTGGAACGAGTGGGCTGACGAGAACGGCGAGCTGGGGCCCGTCTATGGTCACCAGTGGCGCTCATGGCCCGACTACAACGGTGGGACCATCGACCAGATACAGTACGTGGTCGATCAGCTGAAGAACAACCCCAACTCACGGCGCATGATAGTTTCGGCATGGAACGTGGCAGAGGTGAATCAGATGGCACTGCCGCCCTGTCATACCATCTTCCAGTTCTACGTCGCCCCCTCTCAAGAAGGGGGAAGGGGCCGTCTCTCGCTACAACTCTACCAGCGTAGTGCCGACACATTCCTTGGCGTACCGTTCAACATCGCCTCATACGCCCTGCTGCTGCAGATGATGGCACAGGTTACCGGCTATGAGCCGGGTGACTTCATCCATACCACTGGCGATACGCATCTCTATCTCAACCACCTCGAACAGGCACGGCTGCAGCTCACCCGTGAGCCGCGCCCCCTGCCTACGATGAAGATCAATCCAAGTGTAAAGTCGATCTTCGACTTCAAATATGAGGACTTCGAACTCGTCGGCTACGACCCGCATCCGCATATCAAGGCCGAGGTATCAGTGTAAGTAAATTGTTTGCTACCGCCCGACAATGGTCAAATAGCGAAATAGTCAAATGGTCAAATAGTCAAATAATACAATGATTACCATTATTGCCGCCGTAGCCCGCAACCGGGCCATCGGATTCGAAAACAAGCTGATATACTGGCTGCCCAACGACCTGAAACGGTTTAAGCAGCTGACTACAGGCCATACCATCATCATGGGCAGCAACACTTTCCGTTCTCTACCCAAAGGTGCCCTGCCCAACCGTCGCAATGTGGTGCTCTCGCGCCGCAACAAGGACTTTCCAGGCTGTGATGTTTACTCTTCTCTGGAAGAAGCCCTGAAACACTGCGCCCCCGACGAGGAGGTATATATCATCGGCGGAGCTTCCGTCTATCGCCAGGCCATCAAAGTGGCCGACCGTCTGTGTCTGACGGAGATAGACGACGTGCCGGAGCATGCCGACACATTCTTCCCCGATTACAGCGACTGGCATATTGAAACGAAAGAGACGCATCCGAAGGATGAGCGCCATGCCTTCGAATACGCCTTTGTCGATTATGTGAGATAAACACTATGCTGTCGGCTCCTCGTCGTCTAAAGGCAACGACGAGACAGGCAGCTGGCGGTCAATAGCCGTATTGAAAGAGATAAGTGTTTCACTGCTTGACAGGCCCAACGGCTGCAGCTTGTCGTGGATGATATCCAACAAGTGATGGTTGTTCTTCGCATAGATTTTGATGAACATATCGAAGTTTCCCGTGGTATAGTGGCATTCCACTACCTCGGGAATCTTTTTCAGTTCTTCCAGCACAGTATCGAAGCTCTCCGGGTTCTTCAGGTTCAAACCAATGTAGGCACATGTCTCATAACCGATCTTCTCAGGGTCAATGATAAACTGCGAACCCTTCAGAACACCGAGGTTCGTCAACTTCTGTATGCGCTGGTGAATAGCTGCACCACTCACGCCACAGATTCTTGCTACTTCCAAAAAGGCGATACGTGCATCAGCAGCGATAAGACGCAGTATCTGTTTGTCTAACTTATCCATCTTTTGCATGGCATCATTCTATTTATTAATTATGAATTATGCATTATCTATTCACTCTCCCTCTTCCACTGCCGAGTAGCTGACCCGCAAGGCATTTGCCTCACGCAAGGCATGCTTCACGTCAGCTATGACCCCCATATCGGTTTGTTGGTCGGCACGAATCGACACCACCATCCGGTCGCAGTCTTCGTCGCTCATCATCCGGCGCTGTTCGATAAGCAGGTCACGCAACTCATCGACAGTCACGATACGGTCGTTCAACTGTATCAGCGTCTCCGTACCCATTGCAGCCTGCAGCTCCTTGCTGGGCGGACCGATATAGACGTACTGCGCCGTTGACTTATGCGTCAGCCGGTTCAATTCCGTCCCTTCGGGCACACGGTACTGCACCTTCAGGTCGGCCTGCCTCATGTGGGTTACAATCATGAAGAAAAACAGCACCGTAAATATCAAGTCGGGCAACGCTGCCGTATTCAGTCCGGGTACTTCCCGCTTCTCTTTCTTAAACATACCCTATCATTTCATTGTGCATGATGCATGATGATTTATGCATTTATTCCGGTTCCTCCTCACTGATACGCTGCGGATAGTATGCCGCCACCTCCTCGCGCTGCTCTGCCGTACACTGGTCAAAGCTCACGCCGAAATGCTGCTTTGCATACTTGTTGCGCAGGCTGTTGTAGGCGGCAACGATAGCATTCTGCATCGCGAAATACGCATTATAGCTGGTGTTACGGCGGGCCTGAATGCTCAACACATGCTTTTCACGATCCACCTGTTCCACAAATTCCTCGATACGTTCCTGCAATTCTGCAGATGTTACCACCTGTCCTTCACAACGCAGGCTGTCTTGCTCATCAATGGTGATAGTCAGCACATTGCGCTTATCTACGTCCATGTTCTTCTGCGTTTCCTCTTGAGGAATGGCAGGCAGCATACGGTTCAACCCCTTGTCCGAGTCAATCGACGTCGTGACCAGGAAGAACACCAGGAGCATGAACGAGATATCTGCCGTGGCGGTCGTATTCAGTGCAGGCACCTTCCTGCGTTTCCGTCTGCGAAATTTTAACATCTTCTATCCTTCCGTTGTCCGTCGTTCGTCGTCTGTTGTCCGTTGTCTGTTGTCTGTTGTCGTTCTTGCGTCCCTTCGGCAGCAAGCGGCAAAGCCGAGCGGTCCGTCGTCCTTCTACTTATGCCTCTTAACAACATCAGCACCACAAGGCCGACCAGCTCCACCAAAGCCGTAAAGATAAACATATCCGTCAGTTTCAGCCAGAACACATCCTTGAACCACTCACCATTTACGAGCAGTGGCTTCGACGAACCCAACAGGAACGTCACCGCCAGCGTCGCCAGCAACAATGCGGCAGTACCATATGCGATAGTCCGTGACGGTACGCCACGGGTAGGTTCCACCTCCTTCTCACGGCAGTGCAAACTATGACAGGCCGACCATATCGCCAAGCCAGTCACTACTCCCAAGAGCAGATAGACTACCCACAACAGCGCATCAATCATCCACGAATCACCAGTCATAACTCATCTATAAACGCTCAACTCTCAGCTCTTAACTATCCCCTTCTCCTTATACTTGGTAATCGCATCCATCAGCGTAATAGCCGACTCCTCCATCTGCGACGTCAGGTGCTCGATCTTCGAGAGAATAAAATTATAGAACAGCTGCAGGACCACAGCCACGATGATACCGAAGATAGTCGTGATAAGCGCCACCTTCATGCCCTCTGCCACGATAGACGTCGAGATGTCACCCGCCTGCTGTATCCGGTCGAACGCCATCACCATACCAATCACCGTACCCAGAAAGCCTAACGACGGTGCCAGGGCGATGAACAGCGTAATCCACGTGCAGCCTTTCTCCAGCTTCGCCGTCTGCACAGAGCCATAGCTCACGATGCTACGCTCGATGCTGTCCAGCGACTCATGGATACGCAACAGCCCCTGATAGCAGATACTTGCCACAGGACCACGCGTCTCGCGGCACAACTGCTTCGCACCCTCAATGTCATTCGCCTCAATCTTTGCATCGACATCCGACATGAATTTCTTGGCATTGATCTCCGAGAGCGTCAGATAGATAATACGCTCAATACAGAACGCCAGTCCTAAGACCAGAGCCAGCGCCACCAGCGACATGAAGGTTGTGGACCCCTCCACAAACTTCGTTTTCAGGATCTTGTGCATGCCACCGTCCTCGTCGGCAGCCTCATCGTCCAACATCTCGTCATCCACCAACATCGTACTGGCTACAGCCATGCTGTCCGTAGTCAATCGTCCACTGTCCGTAACCACTTCCTCTCGGAGGAGCTGGAGAGGGGCTTCTTCTGCCGCTATCGGCAGGGCGCATGCCAACAAGCCCATCATTGCAAAAAGTACAATCAACTTTTTCATGCCGCAAAGATAATCATATTTTCGGATATTCCCCCTATTTTTTATTTTTTTTCATTTTTAATGTTTAATGTTTAATGTTTGGCGTTTTTTTCGTACCTTTGCACAGCGTAATGATTTCCGAACAATGTACAAATATATAATTATAATAATTCTACTATACTTCCCTCTTCTCGCAGTTGCCGGCGACTACGACTCACTATTGCACCTCTCCACCGCACAGCTCATGGATGACGGGCGTACCTGCTTCGAACGGCGGCAGCCTGCCAAGGCACTGGCCTGCTTCATGACCGTCAGCGAACGGCTTAGGCGCTCTGACCGCCAGGAAGATATCAACCTGCGTGTCAGGGCTTTGAACAATAGTGCCTGTGTCTATAAATACTTCTACTTCGACTATTCCCAGGCCTACGAGCTGTTCATTCAGGCCTACGACCTCTGCAAGTCCAGCGGTAACGACGAATCACTGCCCATCGTGATGGTCAATCTGGGCGACCTGCTCAACGACTATGGCACCAGCTATAACTCACCGGCACTCTCACAGCAGGCACAGCAGATCTTCGGGCAATGCATGGAATGGGCTCGGAAGAACAAGAACTGGGAACTGATGACCACCGCCTTTTTCAACCTGTCTAACCAGAACTATACGCTGCCGCTTGAAGAATACAGCTTCATCCTTTCTGACAGCATACCCGACGACACGCCAGACCTGAAGTACGCCAGACTGCAATACCAGGGTCTGCAACACATACAGCAAGAGCGCTATGCCGAAGCACGGGACTGCTTCCTCAAACAGCTCGCCGTCATCAATGCCCGCTGGGAGCCGGCACGCGACACGCTGGCTACCTACATGAGCATCGCCCATACCTACCGTCTGGAGAAGGACTACCGTCATGAGACTGACTATCTGGAGAAGGCACTTCAGCTGGCTGATAGCAGCAACGTGGGCGATCAGGCCATCGGCATTTGTAAGCTGTTGGCAGAGAGTTACCTTCAGCAGGGCAATGCAGAGCGTCAGCAGCACTACCGCCAGCTCTACCTGGAACGCAAGGAAGAGACGCTGGCCAACAAACTGGTCAACATTGGCGAACTGAACTACATCCACGAACTGAAACAGGAACAGGAACGGGCTGCAGAACTCGCCGGACAACGGCGGCAGCAGCAGATACTGCTGATTGCCGTCGGACTGGTACTGCTGGTGGTCATCGGGTCGGCACTACTCTTATGGCACAAGAACCGTCAGCTGCATGCCCGTAACAAGAGTCTTTACGACAAGAACCGCCAGTTACTGGAGATGGAACGCAGCGAACAGGCTCTGCGCAAGGAATACGAGAAGCTGGCCGAAGAAGCCAAGTACAGCCGCAGCAGCCTCAGCGACGAACAGAAGAGCATGCTCATTTTCCGCATACAGGAGATACTCAACAGTCCCGAAACCATTTGTCAGCAGGACTTCACGCTTGGCAAACTGGCCAAGCTGGTCGATTCAAACACCAGCTACGTCTCGCAGGTCATCAACGAGAGCTATAGTACGCCCTTTAGCAATGTGCTCGCGGGCTGCCGTATCAAGGAGGCCTGTCGTCGCATCAACGACAAGTCCGGACAATACAGCCAGGTCACCATCGAGGCCATCTCTACCAGCGTAGGTTTCAAGTCGCGTACCTCTTTCATCAATGCCTTCAAGCGAGAGGTAGGGCTTACCCCCTCCGAGTACCTCCGCATGGCCCGCGACTAAGGGGTAATGTTTGGTCTTATTCAGTACACGTCACTTGCAAGGTTGTACTTTGTACTTGCCAGATTGTACTTCTCCTCCTGCCCGAGCGTACTTTTGTACAACTTTTCCCTGTACTTAGCACAATCACCCCCGCCCTTTACCCTGCCTCGGGCAAGAGCCTCCCTATGGTTTGTTTGAACGCTTGCGTTAAAAAAAAACGTTACACAGCAGGGGGTAAGACCGTGTTTTCTCGCCCAAATTTTTAAATCTGAACAAACTTACACCTATTATATAATAATATTATGGGGACGTTTGGTAATTTTGCAGCCAATTATGAACAAGCGAAACGTATCTGACTGACAAAAAACCGACATCACTCACAGAATAGCAGGGTCGGCCTCCGGCCTCAAAATTATAAAAAAATCATATCAAAAAATTATCAGAATGACTGCAACAGACGAGTACAATAAACGCTATGAATTCTTCAATATCATTACAGGAGAAGCCATGCGTGTACATCGAAAGTATCATGCTGGCCTTCTGGAGTCTGCCTACGAAGCAGCCCTTAAATACTTATTGGAACAGAAAGGTTATAAAGTGGAGCGTCAGAAATATCTGCCGATGTATTGGGATGATGTACAACTCGACCAGACGTATCGCATGGATTTGGTGGTCAATGACGATATCATTCTTGAACTCAAGGCGGTCAATTTCGTTGACAAGGAGCATCGGCGGCAACTCTTTAATTACATGCATCTAACCAAAACACCATATGGAATGCTTATCAACTTAGGAGGAACAAGTCTCTTTTCAGAGTGGTATAAGCGCGACGCATACAGTGGAGAGATTGAAAAGATAAAGTTATTATAATTTTCCGAATCAATTTTCTTATAATTTTGAGCGAAGCGACCAAACAAAGACAAAACAATAAACAACAAATAAAATCAAAACAAAATGCAAATGAAAGATTATTTTACATTGACAAAACGGAAGCTCTTCGCGCTTTCGTTAATCGCCATCATGCTCATGGGTGGCGGAAGCTCTGCGTGGGCAGATGAGATCACTGAAGATTTTAGCACTGTTACCGTTACAGATGCAACCACATTGTCCAATGGTTGGATTGCTGTAGCAACACAAGGTTATAACTATGCTAAATTTAGTGGAGGTGATTTAAATTTAAAATCGGTAACTGACGCAAATGGTATTACAAAAAAAGCAATTGACAACACTTACACAAATAGTAAGTCATATGTGGTTATTCCTACTCAATTGACTGGTAATTTCACAGCAAAAGTTAGAGCAAACGCATCAAACGGAACCCGAAATGTTTCTTTATATGAGGCAACAGAGAGTGGAGGAACATACACTATTGGTTCAGTTTTATATACTAAGAGTTTATCATCTAAAGCTTGGACAGATTTTTCTTATTCAATAGAAGGTCCCAAGTTTGTTGCTATATGCTTAAATGCAGCTTCTATAGCTGAAATTACATACAATACGTATGTTCAGGCCGATGGTCCTGCCCTTGCAGTAAAGGACGGTTCTACAAAAGTGACTTCACCTTATAGCTACAATTTCGGTTTGGCAACAGCAGGAACGACTCATACCTTTACCTTGAGCAATCCTGGTACGACAGACCTTGGCGTTTCTATTTCAGAGACAGGGAACTTTGGCGCCACACTTTCTGCCAACACGATTACTGCCGGTGGTGATGTGACACTGACTGTCACCATGCCCAATGCAACTGGTAGCAGTGCCATTACCATCACTCCCGATGCAACAAGCGGCATCGACCCCTTCGTTATCAACGCCAGCGGAACCATTCGCGACCCGAACAAGGTATATGAGACACTTCTTTCTGGTTCTATTCCTAAAGATTGGACAACATCTGGTGGTACATGGAGTTGGAGCACTACTAACGGTGCAAGCAACACTGCATGGTATGAGTCAAGCAACTACCGCCTAATAACCCCACAACTGGTTGTTGCCGAGGGTGAGAAATTCTACTTCGATGCACAAGGCACATACAATGGCTATCAAGGCGTGATTTTTGAGTATTCTACTGATGGAACAAATTGGACTGCTTCGAGTACAACAACGACGGTGAGCGGCAATTGGCAGACTTTTGAGATTAATGACGTTCCTGCTGGAAATTACTATATTGCATTGCACGGATGGCATGTTAACATTCGCAACTTCTATGGCGGCCAACTGCCTTCTGGTGCCCGCTTCGCTATTGACACCGACGGCACATCACAAGATTTAGGCTTCGTTTCCCAGAACGCTATAGCAGAGAAGACCTACACTATTACCAACAGCGGAAATGCAGACTTAGCAGTTTCATTTACTACGCCTGATGGTTTCAGCGTCATTGAAAAGAAAACCGTCTTCATACTTACCGATAACTTCGGCTGGGGTTCTGCCTACGTTTATGCATGGGATGCTGACGGTCACGCTCTGAATGGTGAATGGCCTGGCACACAATCTGCTCAGACTATCATTAACAATTATGGTGAAACTCAGTTCAAAATAGTTGTTCCAAACGGTGCAGTAGGTATTATCGTCAGCAATGGTCAAGGCTCCCAGACAGAAGACATTACCGACTTTGGCTCCTATGATGGATATTGGATGGATGGTAGTAAAAACGACAAAGGTCACTATGTAGTAACAGGTTGGAACGATGGGGGAGAGAGCGGTACAATCGAGACAATCATCACTTCTTTGACGGTTGGAGCTGGTCAGTCTGCTTCATTCGTTGTTAAGATGAACACGGAAACCGTTGGTGCCAAGAGTGGTGATGTCACATTAACGACCAATGCTCTTGATGTGCAGACCTTCACCATTCCAGTTACAGGTTACGTGGCTGATGCAAGCAAGTTCCTTGAGACATTTGCCGGCAACACCCTTCCTACAGGCTGGAAAGTTACAGGCAACACGAATTCTTGGTCATTTGCAAATGGTGTAGCTGCAAGTTCTTATTCTTCGAATAATGGTTATCTTGTTACTCCCGCTCTGACCGTAGAGGGTACTTCCGATGCAATGGTGTTCCAGGCAAAATCCACATTTAATGGTACTGTAACCATAAAAGTCGAAATGTCAAAGAACGGTGGAGATTGGACAGACTGCAAGGCTTTTTATCTGTCAAATCCTGACTACAATGTCACAAGAACATGTACCATTGACGGATTACAAGCTGGTAGCTATAAGTTCCGCTTCAAGAACGATGATTACGAACTGGACAACATCAACGGTTTCACCCTGGATACCGACGCGCCAGTCCTGACGGTCAGCCCGACTACAGCTGCCGACTTTGGCAACAAGGTGAAGGCACAGCCCGAGGATATTGTTTATGGCGTTACCAATTCTGGTACGGGAACTCTGAATGTTGAGATCTCTTCTGACGATGCAGCCTTTACAGTATCTCCTGCTACAATGTCACTCGGAGCTGGCGAGAGTGCAAGCTTCACAGTACATCTTGTCTTCGACGAGAACTATGGCGAGAAGAGTGCAACCATCACCGTTCATCCCACTAATGACGGTTTGAGCGACGTGACCATCGCCGCTACCGCTACGACGAAAGACCCGAACATTTGGGAAGAGGACTTCGCCAATGGCATACCTTCTACATGGATAAATGAGAACAATGCCTGGAGTACCTCTGTTTACGGTCATGAGGGACAAGCAGGCCCTCGTAGTCAGGATAGTAGAGCTCTTATTACTCCACGCTTACAGGCCACAAAGGACCAAGTGCTACAATTTGATGTGATTGAGGCTGAAAGCGAGACATATTTCCTGAAAGCAGAGTATTCTACAGATCGTACTAACTGGACACTGATAGAGAACTATACATCCGAAGGTACCAAGGAGTTCACTGCTCCTGCCGACGGTTATTATTGGTTGCGGTTCTATGGTAATTACACCTATGTAGATAACTTCTATGGCTTTAAAGAGGCTCCTTTGGCTCACGAAGCTATTATCTCTGCAAAGAGCATTCCTAGTTCAGGTAACCAGTACGTGGAATATACTGCTACCGTTACTGTAGAGGAAAAGGCTGGCAAGGCAGAAGTGTTGACCGCCAAGTTCTTTATTGGTGATACACAATGTGGTGAGGACATCGTGAAGACCGTTGCCGCCTATGGCACAGAGACCTTCACCGTGAAGTTCACGCCAGAAGCTGCCATTTATGGTTTTGCATACTTCACAGTCACAAACAGCGACATCAACCTCACCAGCACAGATCAGGGTGTTGTTATCTCTGCCGCTCCTGTCCTTGATGAGACAGTAGGACTGCCTGATGGATTCACTGCTGGAACACAGCCTTCACTGGTATTCAAATATACTCCGAAGGATGGCTGGAACACCATTGCCACACCGTTTGCACTGTCAGCTGACATTCTGACTCAAATCTTCGGCGCAGGCTACAAAGTCTATGAGTTCAACAGTTATTCGAACAACTACATTGACTTCAAACAGGCTACCAGCTTCTATGCAGGCTATCCCTATCTGGTATATGTGGAGACGGCACCTGCAAATACAGAGGACATTATACTGCTTAATGTCAATGTAACAACTAATGAGAATTATGACCAGAAGAATGGTGCAAAACTCCAGACGACCTATTCGCCTATTGCTGCTGGTTCTATGACAGATCCTTGGTTCGGTATCACAACTACAGGTGAGATACGCATCGCTGGTGCCAATGCATCTCTGAAGGGATTCCGAGCTTACTTCACAGGCATTTCAGCAAGTACCGGCTCACCTGTCCTGACTATCGACGGTAGCGAAGCCACTTCGATTGACGCTCTGCGGATGAACATTGGTGAGGATGCCACGATCTACGACCTCAACGGTCGCCGCGTGGAGACTCCAAGCAAGGGCATCTACATCATCAATGGCAAGAAGGTTGTGATTAAGTGATAAGCTCTCTCCCAGCCTCCCCCTCAAGGGGAGGTGAGGGAGATGCTAATAAGACATAATAATTTCTGATTAATTTCTGGAAATTTCTTTCTAAACCAAAAGAATAAAAAAGGAAACAAACGATATGAAAAAGGAATATATATCACCAAGAGCGTTGGTTGTGGAATTAAATACACAGCCACTGCTAAACGCAATGTCTCCGACTTCAGAGAAGCCCGGTACTAATCCCAACCCCGATGACCCGTACCAAGGAGAATTCAGTGCTCCTGGCTACGACAATTGGGACGACGAGGAAGAATGGTAAAGACTTCATAAGAATAAAAAACAAAAAAGATAAAGAATAAACTCAATGAAAAAGAAATTGTTTATTGGGGCCTTGGCCCTGATGGGGTGCGTTCTGGTGAATGCACAAAGTGTGAAGATCAATGGTGTGGCCCAGATGAACCGTGATAACGAAGGTGATCAGATGCACCCGAAATACATCGCATGGTGCAGTGAATTAGGAAAGGGCATCTCAATGTCTGACTACGGCACATGGACAATGACATGGGACGGTACGTCGTTGAGCGCTCCCGTCAAGGATCCTGACTACAAAATGTCCGACTTCTACTCTGGTGGACAATTCACCGACATAGAAAAGGCATCTTGGGCCAATGACCTCTTACTGATGATCGGCAACTCCGGAGCACTTTATGTTGACAAACAGCTGGTGACGGTATTCAGCCGCGACGAGCAGTCAACGCCAGACGAGGAGCTGTTTGCCGTACGCAAGTGGAACGCCGAGACCGGCGTACTGCTCTCCGGACGCAGCGACAACTTCCCCAAGTCGGCAAGGCTGGAGTCGGCAGGCATGTCGTACAACCCCAAGGATGGCAAGGTTTATGGCCTGTTCTACCTGACTGGTCAGCAGCTGCCACAGGACATCCTTGACGATCCAGACTACTCTCCAGATCCTGATGATGACCTCACCGACGGCGACGCAGGCTACTGCATCTGCACCATCGACCTGGGAACCATGACCGTAACGCCCATCACCCCGGGCCTGTACTACTACAACTTCGTCACCTTCGCCATCAACAGCGAGGGACGTGCCTTCGCACTGACCAGCGGCGGTACCAGCGGCGCCATCATGACCAACGGTAAGGTAACGGACCTTGACGGCAACCTGGCTGGCGCACAGCTCTGCGAGTTCGACCTCACCACTGGCCTCATGAAGACTAAGCCGCAGCAGGCCGTCGATCCCGGCACTGGTGAGACATACACAGAGTATGTGAACATCTACGAGCACGGCACGGGCTACTGCTCACAGTATCGTCGTCAGGCTGCCTGCTTCTCGAAGAGCAACCCCAACATCATGTACTGGAACGGCTACATCAACAGCGGCAAGGGCTATAACAGCTGGGGATCATGGTCGAGCCTGAGCGACAAGGAGTGGAAGACGAACGGCAAGTACGACACAGCCCTCTATGCTGTAGATATCACTACGGGCGAGGCTACAATGCTGTCGAAGATTAAGGATCGCTTCACCTTCTCTGCTATCTGGGTCGATGGCGACGACCCCAGCGACGGCTGCGGACTGAATGTCATGACCGGACAAGGCGGGACAACTGCTATGTCGTTGACAACGGACAACGGACAACAGACAACAGACGACTGGTACGACCTCAGCGGCCGCCGTGTGGAAAACCCCACCAAGGGTATCTTCATCCATCATGGCAAAAAGGTCGTGATTAAGTGAGGGAAGAACCGAGCTTGCTCAAGTTCTTCCGAACGGGAACGAGCTCGAGCTTTAGCTCAAGATTGCGATAAAATAAAAAGCCTACCCCTAACCCCTCCCTCAAGGGAGGGGAACTTGAAAGACGGGAGGTGAAGAGGGAAACACAATAAGAAAGAGAAGAGGGCGTGTCATGTTTGAAGTGAACCCCAGAAGTTAGACAAAAAACTTCTGGGGTTCATTATGTACATACATCACAGTTTAGAAGAAAAGAAAGAAATCATC
>CAJOQT010000065.1 GCA_905236875.1 uncultured Prevotella sp.
CAGAAAGACATTCCACAGAAGGACGTAAAGAAGGCTTACCTGAAGAGGGCCAAGCAGTTCCATCCGGACCTGCATCCCGAAGATCCGAAGGCTAAGGCAAAGTTTCAGGCACTCAACGAGGCTTACGACGTGATTGGCGACCCCGAGAAACGGCGCAAGTACGACCAGTATGGCGAACAGTGGCGCCAGGCCGAGGCATTCAACGGTGGTACCGGAGGATTCAGCGGTGCCGGAGGCGCATCGCCCTTCGAAGGTTTCGACTTCTCGTCGTTCAAGGGTGGAGGTGGCTTCAGCTCGTTCTTCGAGGACTTGTTTGGTGGAGGCGCACGACAGGCAGGCTCAGGCTTTGGCGGTTTTGGAGGCTTTTCGCGCCAACAGGCTCCACAGGACACACAGGCATCGGTCACCATCGACCTCTACACGGCACTGCTCGGAGGCGACGTGGTCATTGCGCTGAACAGCGGACAGAAACTGAAACTGAAAGTGAAACCTGGCACACAGCCCGGCGCCAAGGTTCGCCTGCGCGGCAAAGGACAACAAGGCACCGACCTGATCATCACCTATCAGGTAAGCATACCCACGTCGCTCTCGCCCAGACAGCAAGAGCTCGTCAGGGAATTGCAGCGCTCTTGACACACCTTCCGACAGGCATTGAAAAAGCATCAACACCAGGTGCACTGGCAAACAGCCCCTGTTGGCTTGTAAAACAGCCCCTGTTTGATGACCTGACAGCCCCTGTTTGACGTCCTAACAGGGGCTGTTTCACAAGCCAACAGGGGCTGTTTGCATGGCTGTAAAATATCGGTCACTTTTCAATGAAAAAGCCATGACAGAAAAAAACACACCTCTTGTTGAACAAGTTTTGCCGTTTTTGTTTTGCACTTATATTTTTTTTTCATATCTTTGTAGCCTTGAATCAATAACGTATTAACCAAAAACAATAAATTCTATGAACAAAACGCTGAAAATTGCGGTGATGGTGCTGTGCTTCTCACCTGCGGCAATGGCACAGGAGGTTGACTCGCTGGCCCGCGACCTGCAGGAAGAACAGGCTTTCACCTTTACCGAAGCGCAGTTGGGCGAAGACGACGACGTCACACAGAACGTCACCGTCATCTCGTCGAACCGCAACGTGTATGCCAGCGAGGTAGGCTATCGTTTTTCTCCGGCCAGGTTCAAGTATCGTGCACTCGGGTCGAAGTACAACGACGTCTACATCAACGGCAACCCTGTCAACGATGCCGAGAGGGGCGAGTTCCGCTACTCGTTCGTGGGAGGTCTGAACAACCAGACCCGCTCGCAGGAGGCTTCGCTGCCTTTCGAGGACAACAACTTCTCGATGGCAGGCATGGCTGGTGCTAACAACTACAACTTCCGTCCGTCGAGCTTTGCCACCGGACAGCGTGCCAGCATTGCAGGCGCCAACCGTAACTACAACACCCGCCTCATGTACACTTATAATACAGGCGTGCAGGAGAACGGATGGGCATTCACCGGAAGCCTCACCTACCGATGGGGTAACGGCCTCGGATTCGTCGAGGGCACCAGCTACAACTCGCTGTCCTACTTCTTTGGAGCCGAGAAGCTCATTAATCCGCAGCACTCGGTATCGCTTGTCACATGGGGCAACCCCACCGAGCGCGGCACACAGGCTGCCTCGACCGACGAGATGTACTGGATAGCCAACGACCGCCTCTACAACTCGGCCTGGGGCTATCAGGACGGCAAGAAGCGCAACTCGCGCATCGTGAAGGACTTCGCTCCTGCTGCCATGCTGACATGGGACTGGAAGATAGACTACCAGACCAAGCTCACCACCAGCCTGCTGGGCAAGTATGCCATGTACAGCTCCAGCCGTCTGAACTACAACAATGCCAGCAATCCCGCTCCCGACTACTACTCGGGCCTGCCAAGCTCGTACTTCAACGTGTGGGAATCAAACTATCTCACCGACGAATCATTCAATGCTGACAAGGAAACCTGGCAGGCTGCCTACGACTATCTCTCGTCGTCGAAGGAGAACCGTCAGGTGCAGTGGGACAGGATGTACTACGCCAACAAGATGGCATCACTGCAGGGAAGCGACGCCATGTACTACCTGCAGCGCTACCACGATGACCAGCTGTCCATCTCGCTGGCAACCTACCTGGAGAGGCAACTCACGCAGAACTCAGCTCTCCATGCCGGATTGCAGCTCTCTACCAATAAGGGCATGCACTACCAGACCATGGACGACCTGCTGGGCGCCACCTCGTTCCACAACGTGAACTCCTACGTCATCAAGAACTACGGCGAAGAAGGACAGGAGGCACAGTACGACCTGAACAATCCCAATCAGGAGGTGAAGAAGGGCGACCGCTTCGGCTACGACTACAACATCTTCGTAGACAAGGCACAGGCTTGGGCCGGCTATACTGCTGACATTAGTCGCGTACATTTCTTTATTAATGGACGCGTGGCAGGAACCACCATGCAGCGCGAAGGCAAGATGCGCAACGGACTGGCACCCAACAACTCCTACGGCAAGGGCGGAAAGGCCAAGTTCCTTGACGGTGGCGGCAAGGCCGGCTTGCACGTAAACCTGGGTGGAGGCCAAGCCTTTATGCTGGGCGGTGGCTACGAAATGAAGACCCCGGCTGCACGCACGGCCTTCCAGGCAGCACAAATCAACAACGACTTTGTAAAGGACCTGAAGAACGAGAAGGTGCTCTCGGCTGAGTTCGGCTATCAGCTGTCGAATGCATTCATGAAACTGAACCTGAACGCCTACTATAGCCGTCTGAAGGATGTCACCGAGCAGTCGATGTACTACATGGACGACCGCCGCTCGTTCACCTACGTGAGCCTCTCGGGCATCGAGAAGGAATACTACGGCGTGGAGCTGGGTGCCAACTTCAAGGTGAATGATGTGCTCAACATCAAGGCCCTGGGTACTATCAGCGAAGCCAAGTATGCCAACAACGCCGACGTGGCCTACATGCTCTCAGAGGACGGACTCACCTACTACGACCGCGTGCTCTGTAAAGACATGCGCGAAGGATGCACACCCCTTACCGCTGTAAGCCTCGACTTCAGCTATCACTCCAAAGGATGGTACATCGACCTCATCGGCAACTACTATGACCGCATCTACCTCTACTATACCCCCGTCACTCGCTATGAGAAGCGTCTCGCCGCCATGGCATCTTCCTACGACGATGACGGTAACCTGACCAACATCCCCGACCAGGCAGAGGGACACGGAGGTTTCATGCTCGACGCCAGCATCGGACGCCAGTTCAACCTGAAGCACGGCAAGCGCATAGGCTTCAACCTCATGCTCACCAACATCCTGAACAACATGAACATTGTGACAGGAGGACGCGAGCAGAGCCGTCTCGACGTAGACCAGGAAGACAAGGCCATGAGAACCTACAAGTTCCAGAGCAGTCCCGTGAAGTTTTATGCCAACGGCATCAACGGCATGCTCATGATAAACTATTACTTCTAAGGAATATTGGAACAGACAAGAATGTATAAAAACAGAAATGCTATGAATATCAAGATTATATATCAGACGCTGTGCCTCTGTCTCGTAGGTTGCGCTATCAGCGCAACAACCGCTTGTCAGGGCGACTGGGACGAGCCGCAGGGCGTGCCCTTCGGCAATAACAGCATCGACGATCAGAACATCATCTCGATAAGCGACCTGAAGAAGCAGTATGCCGATGTCATCTTTGCTTCAACTGACACCTATGTGAAGATTGACAAGGACATCAAGATCAAGGGACGCGTCACAGGCAACGACCTCGGTGGAAACCTCTACAAGCAAATTGCAGTGCAGGACACGACCGGTGCCATCATCATCTCGGTGAACCAGAGCGGCATGCACGGGTTCGTTCCCGAGGGACAGGAAATCATTATTGCACTGAAAGACCTCTACATCGGAGGCTACCGCAAGCAGCCACAGATTGGCTACTACTACTTCAATGCCAACCACAATGCCGTGGAGCTGGGACGCATGTACAAGGAACGCTTCCAGGAACACCTTAAGATTGTAGGGACGCCCGACGCCTCGAAGCTCACAGTCCTCGACAACTTCGACCCCACTCTCGACAAGAACGAGAATTGCGCCAAGCTGGTCAAGCTGAGGAACGTGTCGTTCGTTCACGTATCAGGCCTGGGCACGTTTGCTCCCGACAGTACTGCCGACAAGACCGTTAAGGTAGTAGGCGGCTGCGTCAATCGCGAACTCAACGAGTACGATGCCGACGACCTGGTCATCCGCACCAGCACCTACGCCCGCTTCGCTGCCATGAAGCTACCATACGATGAGGTGAACAAGAAGCCTAAGATGTGTAACCTTACAGGTATTGCCACCCGTTTTAACGACACCTGGCAGCTACTCATCCGCAAGGAGAGCGACATTGAGATCATCGAGAATTGATAATTGAGAATTGAAAATTGACAATTAAAAGGAAACAGATATGAAAAAGTTATTTAGCAAATTAATGCTTGTGGCCATGGCGGCCATGACATTCGTGGCTTGCGAGGACGTTCCCGAACCCTACGACAAGCCTGGAACAGGCAACAACCAGCCCGGAAATGTTACTGAGATTGAGGGTGCTGAGGGCGACGGCTCGCTCGCTAATCCCTTCAATGCTGCTGCTGCGCTGAACTACGGCACGGCACTGGGAGCAGGCGGAGAGTCGACGGACTACATGTACATCAAGGGCAAGGTGGTCAGCATCAAGGAGGAGTTTACCACTCAGTATGGCAACGGAACGTTCTACATCTCGGCCGACGGAACGAAGGCCAACCAGTTCTATGCCTATCGCGTGCTCTATCTGGGCAACAAGAAGTTTGCCAATGGTGACGACCAGATCAAGGTAGGCGACGAGGTCATCGTCTGCGGCAAGATCACCAACTACAACGGTACCATCGAGACCGCTCAAGGCAAAGGCTTCCTCTATTCGCTCAACGGCGTAAACCGTGGCGGTGAGCCTGAACCTCAGACTCCCGCAGCCGACCCGACTGGCGATGGCACGCTGGATAGCCCCTACAACGTTTCAGGTGTGCTGAACTACATCAAGTCACTGGGATCCGACGTCAACTCGCCCAACCAGGTCTATGTGAAGGGTAAGATTTCGCAGGTCAAGGAGGAGTTCACCACACAGTATGGCAACGGCACGTTCTACATCTCTGACGACGGCAAGGCAAGCAACGAGTTCTACGTGTTCCGCACCCTCTATCTGGGCAACAAGAAGTTTGCCAACGGCGATACCCAGATCAAGGTGGGCGATGAGGTCATCATCTGCGGTAATGTGGTCAACTTCAAGGGCAACACAGCTGAGACCGTCCAGAACTCCAGCTTCATCTATTCGCTCAACGGAGTAACAGCTGGTGGTGGAGGCACTGACACTCCTACTGGCGAAGCCAAGGGTACCGGCACACTGGCCGATCCATTCAACGCTGTGGGAGCCATCAAGTATGCCCAGTCGGTAGGCGACAAGGAGAGCGACAAGGAGGTTTACATCAAGGGTAAAGTGTCTTCGGTCAAGGAAGAGTACACTGCCCAATATGGCAACGCAACGTTCTACATCTCTGAAGACGGCAATGCCAATGATGAGTTCTATGTCTTCCGCGCGCTCTATCTTGGCAACCAGAAATTTGCCAACGGTGACACTCAAATCAAGAAGGGTGACGAAGTGATTGTATGCGGTAAGGTAACATGCTTCAAGGGCAATACGCCAGAGACCGTCCAGAACAAGGCCTACCTCTACTCGCTCAACGGCAAGACCGAAGGCGGTGGCAGCGATACGCCCGACACGCCTACAGGCGAAGCAAAGGGAACCGGCACGCTGGCCGATCCTTTCAATGCCGTGGCAGCCATCAACTATGCACAGTCAGTGGGCGATAAGGAGAGCGACAAGGAAGTCTACATCAAGGGTAAGGTTTCATCCGTCAAGGAGCAGTATGGCACACAGTATGGCAACGCCACCTTCAACATCTCCGAAGACGGTCAGGCTAAGGATGAGTTCACCGTCTACCGTGCTCTTTACCTTGGAAACCAGAAATATACAAGCGGCGCCCTACTCCAGAAAGGCGACGAGGTGATTGTCTGCGGTAAGGTAACCTGTTTCAAGGGCAATACGCCCGAGACCGTCCAGGGAAAAGCTTATCTCTACTCACTCAACGGAACAACAGAAGGTGGCAACAATGGGGGCGGAAACGATCAGCCAGATACTCCAGCAACAGGTGAAGGTTCCTATAGTCAGCCCTATAGTGTGGCAGCGGTCATTGCCAAAGGCACCGCGTCCACCACTCCCAATGTCTATGTGAAAGCCTACATCGTAGGATACGTTGACGGTAAAACGCTCGCAGAAGGAGCAAGATTCTCCAACGAGAACGTGACAGCAAACACCAACCTGCTGATTGCTGATGCAGCAAGCGAGAACGACCTTAGCAAGTGTGTTCCCGTCCAGTTGCCCAACAATGACGTACGCGCAGGTCTGAACCTGAAGGACAATCCTGCTGTCCTTGGCAAACAGGTCATACTCTACGGAAATCTTGAGAAATACTTCGGTGCTGCAGGAGTCAAAAGCGTCAGCTATGCTGAATGCGATGGCAAGCAATTCGGCACCAAACCATAATTGTAAGTGCTAAAAATGAAGTGAACCCCGAAAGTTTTTTGTCTAACTTTCGGGGTTCATTTCAAAATAGGCACATCCTCTTTATGCACGCCTTTTAAGTTTTTTCAAAAAAAAGCGACCGAAAATTTGGCAGTCTCGAAAAAACATTGTACCTTTGCACCGCATTTGAGAGAAAGTGCTTTTCGGTAGCCCTAAAAGCAAGACCGAGGAAGTTTGGGTGAGTGGCTGAAACCAGTAGTTTGCTAAACTGCCGTACGGGTGACTGTACCGGGGGTTCGAA
>CAJOQT010000066.1 GCA_905236875.1 uncultured Prevotella sp.
GAAAGGCAACGAGGCGATAGCCCGTGCTGCCATTCGTTGCGGCGTTGACGGATACTTCGGCTATCCCATTACTCCGCAGAGTGAAGTTATTGAGACGCTGGCCGAGCTGAAGCCTTGGGAGACTACGGGAATGGTGGTCGTTCAGGCAGAGAGTGAGCTGGCGTCGGTTTATATGCTCTATGGTGCTGCCGGTGCAGGCAAGAAGGCCATGACGTCGTCGTCGTCGCCTGGTGTGGCACTGATGCAGGAGGGTATTACGTATCTGGCTGGTGCCGAGCTGCCTGCACTGATTGTCAACGTACAGCGCGGCGGTCCCGGACTGGGAACCATACAGCCCTCACAGGGTGACTATTTCCAGGCTACACGCGGCGGTGGCAATGGTGACTACAACGTCATCGTGCTGGCTCCGGCCAGTGTGCAAGAGATGGCAGACTTCGTGGATCTGGCCTTTGAGCTGGCTTTCAAGTACCGTAACCCTGCCATGATCCTGAGCGACGGTGTCATCGGCCAGATGATGGAGAAGGTGGTTCTGCCGCCGTTCAAGCCCCGTCGTACTGACGAGGAGGTGATTGCCCAGTGTCCGTGGGCTTCGACTGGAAAGACAAAGAACCGTGAACGTAACGTCATCACGTCGCTGGAGCTGAAGCCTGAAATCATGGAGCAGCGTAACCTGCACCTGCAGGCCAAGTATGCAGAGATTCGTGAGAAGGAGGTACGCTACGAGATGCAGCAGTGTGAGGATGCCGACTACGTCATCGTGGCCTTCGGCTCTGCTGCCCGTATTGCCGAGAAGAGTGTAGAGCTGGCTCGTCAGGAGGGTATCAAGGTCGGCCTGTTCCGTCCCATCACGCTGTGGCCGTTCCCCACGAAGGAGATTGCTGCTCTGGCCAAGGGCAAGAAGGGTGTGCTGGTGGCAGAGATCAATGCCGGCCAGATGGTGCAGGACGTTCGTCTGGCCATCAACGGTGCTGTGCCCGTAGAGCAGTTCGGCCGTCTTGGTGGCATCGTTCCTGATCCGGAAGAGATAGTTGAAGCTTTGCGCGCAAAGCTAATGGATAATTGATAATTGACAATTGATGATTATTATGGAAGAGAATCAGATCATTGCACCAGAGAATCTGGTATATAAGAAACCATCGCTCCTGAACGACAACAACATGCACTACTGCCCAGGCTGTTCGCACGGTGTGGTACATAAGCTCATTGCCGAGGTCATCGAAGAGATGGGACTTGAAGAGAAGGCAGTAGGCGTCAGCCCTGTGGGTTGTGCCGTGTTTGCCTATAACTATATTGATATTGACTGGCAGGAGGCTGCCCACGGACGTGCTCCCGCACTGGCTACGGGCATCAAGCGCATGTGGCCGGACCGTCTGGTGTTTACGTATCAGGGCGACGGTGACCTGGCTTGTATCGGCACCTGTGAGACCATTCACGCCCTGAACCGTGGCGAGAATATTGTCATCATCTTCGTCAACAATGCCATCTACGGCATGACGGGCGGACAGATGGCTCCCACCACGCTCATCGGTCAGAAGACGGCAACGTGTCCTTACGGACGTGACCCGAAGCTGCACGGCTATCCCCTGAAGATGGCGGATATTGCCGCAGGGCTGGAAGGCACATGCTATGTGACACGTCAGTCGGTGGAGTCGGTGGCCTCGATCCTCAAGGCTAAGAAAGCGTTGAAGAAGGCTTTTCAGGCTTCGATGGACGGCAAGGGCTCAAGCCTTGTGGAGTTCGTCAGTACCTGTAACAGCGGCTGGAAACTCACGCCCCAACAGGCCAATGAATGGATGAAGGAGAACATGTTCCCCTTCTATCCAAAGGGAGACCTGAAAGATACTACGATCTAAGTCCCTATAGGGGGATGGGAATCTGAACAGGCGCAGATTCCCGTGCTGAAAGTTTAATCAATAAAGGGTCTGATGTTCGCTTGTTCAGACCCCTAACCTCCTAACGTTGGGAGTTCATAACGATGAAAAAAGAGATAATTATAAGTGGTTTCGGTGGTCAGGGCGTGCTCTCTATGGGTAAGATTCTGGCCTATTCGGGACTGATGGAAGACAAGGAAGTGACGTGGATGCCAGCCTACGGACCAGAACAGCGTGGCGGTACTGCCAACGTCACCGTAATAGTGAGCGACGACCGCATATCGTCGCCTATCCTCAGTAAGTACGATGTGGCTATCGTGCTCAATCAACCCTCGCTTGAAAAGTTCGAGCCGAAGCTGAAGCCTGGTGGCATCTTGATCTATGACGGGTTCGGCATCATCAATCCTCCGACGCGTAAGGACATTACCGTCTATCGCGTTAACGCAATGGACAAGGCCGCTGAGATGAAGAACGCCAAGATCTTCAATATGATCGTCTTGGGCGGTCTGCTGAAGGTTTGTCCCGTCGTGGGAACCGGCGGCGTGGAGAAGGCCCTCTACAAGACACTGCCAGAGCGTCATCATGGCCTGATACCTCTGAATATGCAGGCTATTGAAGAAGGCGGAAAGATTATTCAAGAAATAAGTGATAAGTGACAAGTGGCAAGTAGCAAGTGACAAGTAGCAAGTGACAAGCGGTGAATATCCCATACTTATCACTTATCACTTATAACTTGTCACTTATCACTTGATAATCCGGGATTTCCGGCAGGAACTCGTATCGTCCCTGCTCGTAGTCCATACGGCAACAGTAATGCTGGAGCCCGTTGCTGACAATCAAGTAATCCACGTGCAACAAAAGGTTGTACGTGGATATTTGATTAAATACCTTCTGTGTGATGGCTACAGAGGGCGCCTTGTACTCCAGAATCATGCGTGGCTCTAATTCCTTATTATATAATATAGAGTCGCAGCGTAGCCGTTTCTGGCCGATTTTAAGTTCTATTTCATTGCCCAACAGTGCCTGTGGGTAGCCTTTGTGTTCTACCAGAAAGTGCGTGAAGTGCTGCCGGACCCATTCCTCGGGTGTCAAAGCGACATAACGGCGGCGCAGGAAGTCGAATATTTCCGGCTTCTCACGCGTTCCACGCAGCTTGACATCATAGTGTGGCAGATTCAGTACTGTCATCTTTCCTGTTTTTCATGCAAAGATACGATTTTGTTCTAAAATAGCCAAATTAATTTGGTATTTCGCTCACTTATTCGTACCTTTGACCTCAAATTATGGCACAAATGACCTATGATGCACTCATGCGCGATTTAGAAGCGCGGAAGTTCGCCCCAGTATATTATCTGATGGGCGATGAGGCGTATTATATCGACAAGATCAGCGACTGGATAGCTGAAAACGTGTTGCAGCCAGAGGAACGTGACTTCAATCAGACCATCCTTTTTGGCTCTGACGTGACGGCAGCACAAGTCGTTGACGCTGCAAAACGCTATCCGATGATGTCGGAATATCAGGTCGTGATGGTCAAGGAAGCTCAGAACATCCGTAATACGGATGCTTTTGAGGCATACTTCCAGAAACCTTTGTCTTCCACCATTCTCGTTTTCTGTCATAAGAACGGTTCGTTGGACCGTCGTAAGCGAATGACTGGCATCATTGAGAAGGCCGGTGTGCTTTTTGAGAGCAAAAAACTACGTGACCGGGACCTTCCTGCCTTTATCGAGAACTATTTACGTGCGAAAGGAGTGGAAATAGACCATAAATCTACGCAGATTATCGCCGACAGTATCGGTGCTGACCTCAGCCGCATGTCCAGCGAACTTGATAAACTGATCATTTCGCTGCCAGAGACAGACAAGAGGGTAACACCTCAGGTGGTGGAGGACCAGATAGGGGTGAGCAAGGACTTCAATAGTTTTGAACTGCGCGATGCCATCATTAATAAGAATGTGTATAAGGCGAACCAGATTATCGACTATTATGACAAGAATCCGAAGGCGGGGAGTATCTATGCTTTCCTTCCGTTGCTTTTCAGTTATTTCCAAAATCTGATGATTGCCTTTTATTGTCCCAATCGGAATGACCCGAATGAAGTGGCAAAGTATCTCGACCTGAAAAGTTCATGGGTGGCCCAACAGTACATGACTGGTATGAGAAATTTTACTGGAAAGAAGACCATGCAAATCATCAGAAAGTTTAGGGAAATGGATGCCAAAAGTAAGGGTTTGGACAATCCGAATACCCCTCCAGGAGAATTAATGAAGGAACTTGTTTTCTTCATTTTGCACTAATTTTTTCTGATTTTTGAGCCTGAATTTTCTATTTTGTCGCTTTTTTCAAACAGAAAAAAATGGCGTTTCAGCTTGTGTATATCGGCGTTTTACCCCTTAAAAACATGCTGAGATTTTGCGTATTTTCAGCTTCCTGATCGCTCGTCCGGAATTCTTCAAGAAATCGCATTTTTCTTGATTTTTTTCTCTAAATATTTACCTTTCACACAATTTAATATTTAGTTTTGTTAATTCAAAAACGTAAATCACCAACAAGATAAAACGTATTTTATGATCCATGTTTGTTGATTTACGATTCAATACTATAATTTACATCCCGATAATTCGTGAATATAAATATAAAATCAGGAGTACAAATACATAAACCAATAAATATACATCCTTTTTGTAGTATTTATAAATGCCTAACAACCTGCATTTTATGAAAAAATACAATAGTAGTCCGTATATATCGGGTACTTTGTGAAGCAGTAAAACATGCAAATAACCTTACAATGGAAGATGAACACTTAAATACTTGATTTATACCCAGTATTTTAGTAAAATATTCTCAATAAACACTTGGTGTGGTATTTATGTTCTTGAATTTAGGTTTATAAAAATATATTGAAAGCTAAACCTGATTGCATTTTATGATTTACAATTCAGAATCATAAATATAAACTTTACAAATCAAAAATCTTTTTATTTTTGTTGGTAGTTTCAAAAAAATGTTTTACCTTTGTAAACTCAAACAAAAAACGGGGAAAAAACCACAAAATGAACTAAAATAGTATGAAGGATAGAATCAGACAGGTCATGGAGAGCCTCCATCTTACCCAGCAGGAGTTTGCAGAACGGACGCAGATTGGTGCCGCGACACTAAGTAATATTTTCAATGACCGGACGCGCCCTACTCTGAATGTGGTGGAGCTTCTCAAAAAGAACATTCCAAACATCAGTACCGATTGGTTGCTGCTTGGTGTCGGGTCGATGTATGTTGATCAGGAAGAACAGTCGTCATCACTTCCGGAATCCTCGGCCGAAGGTCAGCAGGGCATGTTGCCTTTTACTGAATATGGTGCTCCTACCCCCCCATATTCGTCTATGACTTCGCAAAATTCGAGAGCTGTCCGAAACGAGACAAACGATTTTCATGCCAAGGTTGTTGAGAAACCTCAGCGCAAGGTTACGGAAATCCGTGTTTATTACGACGATCAGACCTGGGAAAGTTTCAAACCAGCTAAATGACACCCTCAACTTTTCGAGGTTGCTTTAGCTGTTCGAGGTTGCTTTTAGCCGTTTGGGGTACTTTAGCTGTTTGAGGGTGCTTTAGTATTTGCCTTAGTCTTTTGGCGGTGCCTGTTTTAACAGTTCGAGGGCACGGCATAGTTGGTCGGGGCACGAAGTGTTCTTCGTACCACAGCGTATGCCGTTGAGTTTGTGGATGACATCGTCCACGTGCTGTCCGCGCACCAGTTGACAAATACCTTGAAGGTTGCCGTTGCAGCCTCCAAGAAAGAATACTTGTTGGATGATGTTGTTTTCGTCGGCAGTTACGTCAATCAGTTTTGAGCAAGTGCCCTGAGTCTCGTATTGTACATGTTTTGTCTTCATGTTGCAAAGATAAGGATTATTTTCGAGATTTCCAAATAATGTGTTAAATAATTGAAACAACACGTTGTTTTCCAATATCCCCAAGTATATCTCTGTTATTTTTCCGTACCTTTGCATCATACCAAGGGTTGAGTAATAATAAGGTATATATATGAACAAGTATATTTTGGACTTAACGGTCAGGACCATAGAGCATTTACACGAGCGCTTTGTGCTCCTTCGGCTGACGCATGAAGACCAGCTGCCTCCGATGATGCCCGGACAATTTGTTGAGGTGCGTGTCGATGGTTCTCCGACGACATTCCTCCGCCGTCCGATATCTGTTAGCTTTGTTGATCGTGAGACGAACGAGTTGTGGCTGTTAGTCGCTGCTGTAGGAGATGGTACACGAAGGCTGACACATCTGAAAGCAGGCGATAAGCTGAATTGTATTCTGCCGTTGGGAAACGGTTTCACGATGCCAACAACAAGCGATGAGAGCGTGTTGCTCATCGGCGGTGGTGTGGGTGTGGCTCCACTTTTGTATATGGGTGCAGAGATGCAGGCTATGGGCTGTCGTCCTACGTTCCTGTTGGGTGCCCGTAGTGCAAAAGACCTGTTGATGCTCAATGAGTTCCGTCGCTATGGACGTGTGTTCGTTACGACGGAGGATGGTTCCGAAGGCGAATGTGGCTTTGTCACCAACCACTCTCTCTTGGGCAATGAGCAGTTTGGCCGAATCGTAACCTGCGGTCCCAAACCCATGATGATGGCTGTAGCGCGTTATGCCCAGAACGTCGGGGTGGATTGTGAAGCCTCGTTGGAAAACATGATGGCTTGCGGGCTTGGAGCCTGCCTGTGCTGTGTGGAGAATACGATTGACGGCAATCTCTGTGTCTGCAAGGAAGGCCCGGTGTTCAATGTCAAGCGTCTGCTATGGGACAGACGCCAATCTTGAAAGTTTAAAAGGTGGAAAGTCCAAGAGTTTAAGGTCAATGTTCAATTTTCAAGGGTGAAAAGATTATGGCGAACTTACAAGTAAATATTGGTCAGTTGAAGCTGAAGAACCCCGTGATGACGGCTTCGGGAACATTTGGTTACGGGTTGGAGTTTCAGGACTTTGTGCCGCTTGATGCTTTAGGCGGTATCATTGTCAAGGGTACGACGCTGCATCCCCGCGAGGGCAACGACTATCCGCGAATGGCAGAGACTGCCAGCGGTATGCTCAATTGTGTGGGACTTCAGAACAAGGGCGTGGATTATTTCTGCAAACACATCTATCCGCAGATCAAGGATATCGATACGAACATGATTGTCAACGTCAGCGGCTCTTCGCCTGAAGACTATGCGGAATGTGCTGCCCGTATTGGTGCGCTGGAACGTATTCCTGCCATCGAACTGAACATCTCGTGTCCAAACGTGAAGGATGGGGGAATGGCTTTTGGCGTGACATGTGCCGGAGCCGAGAGTGTGGTCAAGGCTGTACGGAAGGCATACCATAAGACCTTGATTGTCAAGCTGTCGCCTAATGTGACGAATATTACTGACATTGCCAGGACTTGCGAGGCAGAAGGTGCTGATTCCGTTTCACTCATCAATACGCTCATGGGTATGGCGATTGATATTGAGAAGCGTCGCCCCCTGTTGAGCATCAAGACCGGTGGACTCTCAGGCCCTGCCGTCAAGCCTGTTGCCCTGCGTATGGTGTGGCAGGTCGCCAAGGCGGTTAAGATTCCCGTGATAGGACTTGGAGGTATCATGAATGCCCGCGATGCCATTGAGTTCCTCATGGCTGGCGCCACAGCTATCGAGATCGGCACGGCCAACTTCATCGATCCTGCCATTACCATCAAGGTCCGCGATGGCATCAACGACTGGCTCGATGCTCATGGCTGCCATTCCATACAGGAAATCATCGGAGCATTAGAGGAATAATCTCCATCAGTCTATTTGTCGTTATAATGGCCGTATGCCGATCCCTTCATACGGCATTGCTGCAGTTTTTCCTTATCGGATAAACAGCAGTTCGCGGTACTTGGGCAGCGTCCAGAGACCGTCTTCGACAATCATTTCCAGGTGGTCAATCTCGTTGCGGATAGCCTCCATCTTCGGACAGACGGTATCGTGGTAGGCAATAGCCCGCTGGTGGATGTCGCTGATGCGGTTGGCCACACGGCGTGCATCAGTCAGTTCCTCAACAAACTGCTCTATGCGCTCTGTCCGTTCGGCTATCTCCTCGATGAGCTTGATGTTGCGGGCAGAGAGGCGGTTGGCCTTCTCTGTGGAGAATAGTGGCGAGGAGAAGATGTCCTTGATGCCCTGTACGTTCTTGATGAGCTGACTCTGATAGTGAGTGGCAACAGGTATGATGTGGTTCATGGCCAGGTCGCCCAGCACGCGGGCCTCTATCTGCACCGTCTTGACGTATGTCTCCCATTTCACTTCGTTACGAGCCTCCAGCTCCTTGCGGTTCATGACCTTCGTCCTCTCAAACATCCTGACGCTGCTGTCGTCCAGATAGCGTTCGAAGATTACGGGACATGACTGCTCAACGTCGAGTCCCCGTCGAGTGGCTTCCCAGACCCATTCTTCGCTATAGCCGTTGCCGTCGAAGCGGATGGGCTTGCAGGCCTTGATGTCTTCACGAAGAACGTCAATGATAGCATGGAACCTGGCGGTATGGCCCGTTCCTTCTGAGAACTCAGGACGCTTTGAGTACTCCGAGATTTTCTGATCCACGCGCTCCTTGAACGAGATAAGTGCCTCGGCCATAGCGGTATTGAGGGCTATCATGGCACTGGCGCAATTGACGCTTGAGCCAGGAGCACGGAACTCAAAACGGTTGCCGGTAAAGGCGAAGGGGGACGTGCGGTTGCGGTCTGTATTGTCAAGGATGAGGTCGGGAATCTGCGGAATGTTAATCTCTTCGTTAAGTGAGGAACGAAGCGTGAAGAGTGAAGAATTTGCTACCGCTGTGGAAGACTGCTCGATGTTGTCGAGGAACTTCGTAATCTGGGTGCCGAGGAAGGAGGATATGATGGCCGGCGGTGCCTCGTTGCCACCGAGACGGTGGGCGTTGGTGGCACTCATGATGGAGGCTTTGAGCAGACCGTTGTGACGCCAGACAGCCATGAGTGTCTCTACGATGAAAGTGGCGAAGCGCAGATTCTCCTCTGGAGTCTTTCCCGGAGCGTGGAGCAGGATGCCCGTGTCCGTTGACAGGCTCCAGTTGTTGTGCTTGCCGCTGCCGTTGATACCGTCGAAGGGCTTTTCGTGCAGCAGCACCCGGAAGCCGTGCTTGCGGGCTACTTTCTTCATCAGCGACATGAGCAGCATGTTATGATCGACGGCCAGGTTGCACTCTTCGTAGATAGGTGCCAGCTCAAACTGGTTGGGAGCCACTTCGTTATGGCGTGTCTTGCAGGGAATGGCCAGTTCCAGCGCCTGTATCTCCAGATCTTTCATGAAGGCCTGAACGCGGTCGGGTATGGTGCCGAAATAGTGGTCGTCCATCTGTTGGTTCTTCGCACTCTCGTGTCCCATCAGGGTACGTCCTGTCATCAGCAGGTCGGGGCGTGCCGAGTACAGACCTTCATCGACAAGGAAATACTCTTGTTCCCAGCCAAGGTTCACCTGTACGTTCTTCACGTCAGGACAGAAATACTGACAAACCTCCGTAGCAGCCTTGTTGATGGCATGCAGCGAACGCAGCAGCGGAGCCTTATAGTCGAGTGCTTCGCCGGTATATGCTATGAAAATAGTCGGAATACACAGGGTGTCGTCGATGATGAACACAGGACTTGTAGGGTCCCAGGCCGAATAGCCGCGTGCCTCAAAGGTGTTGCGGATGCCGCCGCTGGGAAAGCTGGAGGCATCAGGCTCCTGCTGAACGAGCAGCTTGCCCGAGAACTTCTCAATCATTCCTCCTTTACCGTCATGCTCTATGAAGGCGTCGTGCTTCTCGGCTGTTCCTTCTGTCAGGGGTTGGAACCAGTGGGTATAGTGCGTTACGCCCATTTCCTGTGCCCACTGCTTCATGCCGGCGGCCACAGCATCGGCAATGGAACGGTCGAGCCGTACACCGTTGTCGATGACGTCAATGAGCTTACTATAGACATTGGCCGGCAGGTAGCGGTACATCTTCTCGCGGTTGAATACATATTTGCCGAAGTATTCTGAGGGTCTTTCCTGAGGAGCTTTCACGTCGAGAGCCTGTTTCTTGAAGGCTTCTTCCACTACCTGGAATCTTAAGTTGCTTGTCATCTTTGAGGTTTGAGGTTTGAGATTTGAGGTTTAAAATGCGACGACACTGACACCCACGAGGAAGTTAGCCTTCTGCAGGTAGGGATTGGTGTGCAACTCTGCAAAGATAGGGAACTGCATGCTCTTGTAGTAGAACGTCTTGGTGGCACGCAACGACACCATGTTACAGGCGAATCCCTCTGCGTATTCGTATTTCGGTTCTTTGATCAGGTTGCCGAGATCATCCTTTTTCTCAGTCGTGATAATCTCACCAGCACTTTCCATCGGTGTAATACCAGTCTTGACGTCAAGGTCGATGTCGCCAATGTGGAAGGGCAGGGTGAGCTCTACATAGGTCGAGTATGCCCGTGTGCCGTCTGTCTTGAAGTCGTTTCCCCAGAAGACGGTATAACCCTGCAGACTAAAATACTTGCATGAGAAGCCCAGGTTTCCCTCGAAGGAGTGTGCACCTTTTTCCTTGTCGTAGTAGAAGTAACGGTTTTCAATGTCAATACCGGTCCGCCAGTAGTCGGTTACGCCGATATTGAATCCAAACTTCTCGAAGCCAAGGGTAAGGTTGATTTCCTCTTCGTCGTCCTTATCGAATCCCACGTTACCTGTGGCCCGAAACGAGAAGTCACCCAGCGAGAGTCCCACCTCAGGCTGTATGCTGATGCCTCCGCGGTCTTGTCCGCGCCACATGTAGTGGCTGATAAGGTCGGCCTCGACGTAGGCCTGGAATTTACTGTCTTGTGCCGAAACCGTTAATGGCAGCAGTGTTATGGCGAAGAATGCCAGTAATACAATCTTTTTCATATCTTGTCGAATGTTAGTCTATATATCGTTGGGTAATGTCTGCATAACAGTCAATGCGCCGGTCACGCAGGAACGGCCACCAGCGGCGCACCTGCTCGCTGCGTTTCAGGTCTATTTCTATGACGGCGGAGGCCTCCTGGTCGATGGGGGCTTCGTAGAGCAGTTCACCCTGTGGGCCGCAGACGAAGGAGGTGCCCCAGAAACCCGCATCCTGCTCCTTTCCTACACGATTCACGGAAATGACGTGCAGGCCGTTGGCTACGGCATGACCGCGCTGTACGGTCTGCCAGGCTATGCGCTGACGTTGCTGTTCCTCCGGCGTGTCATTGAAGTCGTAGCCTATGGCGGTCGGATAGATCAGGAGTTCTGCTCCCTGCAGTGCCATCAGTCGGGCGGCTTCCGGATACCACTGGTCCCAACAGACGAGTACCCCCAGACGCCCTACACTTGTGTCGATGGGCTTGAAGCCCATGTCGCCAGGTGCGAAGTAGAATTTCTCGTAGTAGCCTGGGTCGTCAGGTATGTGCATCTTGCGGTACTTTCCTGCTATCGTGCCGTCTTTCTCCATGACAACAGCAGTATTATGATACAGTCCTGGTGCCCGGCGCTCAAAGAGCGACGTAACGATAACTACTCCAAGTTCCCTGGCCAGTTCTCCGTAGAACGTTGTCGATGGACCTGGAATGGGTTCTGCCTGGTCGAAGGTGTTGACGTTCTCTTCCTGACAGAAGTACAGCCCGTTATGCAGTTCCTGCAATACGATGAGTTCTGCACCCTGACGGGCCAGGTCTCTGATCTTCCCGGCCAGCCGCTTCCGGTTGTCTTCGCGGTCAGCTGTATTATGCTGTTGTATGATTCCTATCTTCATCCTTTAACTCTTCAACTTTTTAACCTTTTCACTTTTTCAATAGTATTGCATGGTACAGCAATGTAAGCTCCCATGCTGACGAATGACGGGACGGCAGTCGATGCCAATGATTTCGCGGTCCGGGTATGCCTGCCGGATGATGCGTGCTGCCTCTGCGTCGAGGTCTGGCTGTGCATAGGTAGGGTAGAGGACTGCCCCGTTGATAACCAGATAGTTGGCATAGGTCGCCGGTAGTCGCAGGCCGTTATCTCCTGTCAGCGGGGAAACCGCTGACCACAGTCCGTTGTCCGTTGTCTGTTGTCCGTTGTCATACATCTGTCGTGGCATCGGCAGCTTCAGCAGCCGGTACGGTCGTCCGTCCGTTGTACGCAAGTCTTGCAGCTCTTGCTCCATGAGGTGGAGTTCCTCATATTGTTCGTCTTCTGTATCGTCACAGCCAACATATAACAAGGTGTCGTCAGGGCAGATGCGCACCAGGGTGTCGATGTGCCCGTCGGTATCGTCGCCAGTCAGATGACCATGCTCTATCCAAATAACTCGTCTGGCTCCTAAATCTTGCATCAGCCGGTGCTCAATTTCACTTTTTTTAAGAGGCTGATTCCTGTGAGGTGCCAGCAGACAGCTTGTTGTGGTAAAGATGGTACCCTTTCCGTCGCTCTCGATGCTTCCGCCTTCCAGCACGAAGTCCAGGTGTGGCTCGTAGGTGCCTTCCACCATACCGAGTTCATAGAGCTGACGGTTGATGGCATTGTCCAAATCGGCAGGAAACTTCTCGCCCCAGCCGTTGAACTTGAAGTCGAGCAGGATGGTGTGCGAGTCTTCGACGACTGTGATGAACCCGTGGTCGCGAGCCCAGGTGTCGTTTGACTTGATTATTGCCAATTGAGTATTGATATTGGAGAGCTGCACCTTTTCTGGTGCCACGATAATCAGCTCTTCCCGTTTGGCTATTTCAGCAGCCATTTCCCTATATACTGCCGTTATCTCGTCAAGCATGTCACACCAGTCCGTGTCCTGATGGGGCCACGTCAACTGAACTGCACGCTGTCTTTCCCATTCGGCCGGCATGCGTCTTTGAGTACATCTTTTTGTTGTAACCATATAAAATTACGGTGCAAAGGTACAATTTTTCAATGAAAAACAACTATCTTTGCAAAAAAAAGCGACGATAAGATGTACCTCGGCTGAAAAATAAATCAAGATTTATTTTGTTCTGAGCTTACTTTTCATTATCTTTGCAGAATAAAAATCATGTTAGAACTACACGATGTCATCATTAAACCGTGTCGGCAGACGATTTCCTTGACATTGAACGACGGTCGGCTGGCATGCATTTCAGGACCGAAAGGTGCTGGAAAGACGGCGGTTTTGCGTGCTGTGATGGGCCTGCAGCCCATTGATGGCGGACACATCAGCATTGACGGAGAACTACTGACGCCTCTCTCGGCGTCTTACTTCCGTCGTATGATGGCCTATGTGCCAAGTGGGTTGAAGCTTATCCCGGGACAGGACCGCGTCTCTGACGTGCGAGAGATGCTGTATGGATTGTCCGTCAATCACCATATTCATGATGACGAGCCTCGTGACTCACGACTTTGGACGCAGCTGACACCCGTTCAGCAATATCTGGAATTGCTGAAGAGTGTGAGCAGGCTGCATCGCCGGCTGGTCCTTGTCGATGAGCCAGAAACAGGACTCGATGACCTGACCGCATACACTTTTGTCGAGTGTCTCCATCAGATGACCGCTGCCGGATCCTCTGTGCTTGTGGTCAGCAACATGCTACCGGCTATGAATGTAACTGATTATGTAATAGAACTATAGAATGAAGATTTCTGCTGTCAACCGTCGCCTGTTATTTCCTCTCTTTGTCAGTACTGTGTGTACTGTCTCCTTTACAGGCATCATAGACTATGTGTTACTCAAGTGGTTAGCTGATGCCTTTCATCCTGTCATGATGGTGCCTCTGTTGCTCTTCTTGGCTGACGAGGCTTTCGTCGCAGGACGCACCGGCCTGCTCATCCACTACCATGCTCGTCATACTCAGGCGGGGCTGCGGGAGTTCCTTATCGGAAACGGTGCCAAACAGTTTGAGGCGCTGCTGCCATACTACAGGCACGTCATTTCCCGTACATTGCTGCTCTCGCTATGGCGATGGGTGCTGGTGTCTGTCATCACGTTTGTGGCACTTTGTTTCTCGCTGCTCTTTGGCGGTCTGTCCATAACTTCTGCACTATGGTTCTTCGGCGGACTTATAATCTCTGCCGTGTTCTGTTCTGTAGCAACCTTGCTTATGAGTGTCTTTTTCTACGACAGGATGAACAAGTAGTAGAATATCAATAGTTTACGATTTGTGGTTTTTCGTTTTTCAAGTTGGCTGGTGCCATCTTGTATAAACATTTGAGAGCGGCAAATTTGCCGCTCTCAACCAACACAAAAACTAAACTAGACTTAACTAAAGCGAATCAGGATTTTCCCAAACCCACAATCGCAGGGGCAAAGATACAAAC
>CAJOQT010000067.1 GCA_905236875.1 uncultured Prevotella sp.
CGTCAACACCGAGTTTATCAACGATAATTGCAATTACTTTGCTTTCAATTTCTGACATAATTGTAAATGTTTAAAATGTTAATAATTGGTTTCTTATTCTAATGTTTTGTATGTTACCTCGAAAAATCGGGTGCAAAGTAACACATTTTTTGTCATTTATGCAAATAAAATTCACAAAAAAGCACATTACTTTGCACAACTACCCCCCCATTGTGCAAGTTTCTTGACATAAAACAAGTGTTTTTTACACTTTATCGGTCAAATTTTTCCCTTCTAAGTGGATAGTTTCCCCTTAGTTCCTCAAAAAGTTCTGGATGATCTTTTAGCTTTTGGCTGTCATCCATAGCGTTATATAGCTCCAATGGGTTGCCTGTATAGGGAAAGTTGGTAGGCAGTTTTGGTGGTTCAATCCTTGCTGGAAGAGGCAAGGAGAAATGATGACAAAGAGCCTCGATGACCATATTGTCGGCATTGGTCTTGCCGTCGGCCGAATAGCCGGCAATGTGTGGAGTACCGATGTAGGATTTATTTAATAATGTACGCGATATGTTCGGCTCGTTTTCCCATGTATCGATGACTGCAAGACTCACCAGTCCTTCTGTCAGAGCCTGCAGCAACGCCCGTTCATCGACCACGCCACCACGACTGGAATTGATAATGACAGGCCGTCGTTGGAGACGTCTGAAGAATGCTTCGTCAGCCAGATAGTGGGTAGTGTCGTTCAAAGGCACGTGGAAAGTGATGATGTCTGCTTCCTGCGCTAATGTTTCTAACGAAACGAAATGCCTACACTTAACTTCCAATGGCGGGTCGTTCACCAATACACGCATACCCAGTCGTTCACCCACACGACATACCTTACTGCCTACATGTCCGCAACCGACGACCCCAAGGGTTAATTGGGAATTCTCTGTTTTCCATTCTTTATTCTCCATTAATAACAGTAACACGGATTCCACATACTGGGCAACAGAACCAGAGTTGCAACCAGGACAGTTGGTCCAGACTATGCCGTGCTGCTCCAGCCAAGGGATGTCCAGATGGTCGAAACCGATGGTTGCGGTAGCAACAAACTGTACCTTGCTGTTTTGTAGTAGTTGGGCATCGCACTTCGTCCGGGTACGGACAATTAGTGCGTCAGCATCGTGAACATGTTCAGGTCCTATCTCCGAACCATTCAGATAGACCACCTTATCCGCCAGCTTCGCCAGCGTTTCACGGATATACGGTATCTTATCGTCAACAACAATCTTCATTTTTGCACCCCTTCACTACTGAACTCCTGTAACTCCTGTAACTCCCGAACTCCTGCAACTCCTGAACTCCCGAACTACTCCTTTTCCGCTTCCAGAACATAAGGCCGCAGGTGCTCTGCCCAGATGCGGTAGCCTTGTTTGGAAAGGTGTAAGCCATCAACGCTGAGGAAGCGGACGAGCACGTTGTTATGACGATTAGTGAAATAAGGGAATAGGTTGATATAGGTAATCTGCTGTTCCTCACAGTATTGACGGAGCATCTCATTGACTACGGGAATGTCGTCGGTACGTCCCTTAAGGTTCTTCCATCGCCCAAAGTTCTCGTTGATAGGCAATAGGCTTTGCACGTAAAGTCTTGTTTCCGGCGCACCAGAACGGATGCTGTCAATAACTCCCTTACACTTCTCAAATACCTGTTCAGCTGTGAGATGGTGGCTCAAGTCATTGGTGCCGCACATCAGGAATATGGCTTTTGGTTTCTTTGGCAGTATTTGTATCAGACGGCTGGTGATGCCCAGAGCATCGTCGCCGGAAATGCCACGATTGATGACATTCTTAGTACGCAGCAGTACATTCCAATCGCCAGCATTCACGGCATTTTCAGTAAGACTATTGCCTAACATTACGACCTTCGTGCTGTCAAGATCGTCTAACTGCTCAAACAGCTCCACTCGTTCGTTGTAGTGCTGCGTGAAGCGGTAGGCAACACGCTGTGCACTGGCAGGGATGGTGGAAAAATAAAAGAATAAAAGAATGAAAAAATAAAAAATTATATGTTTCTGTTTCATTTCCTATGCTCTTCTATGTAACGATGTACCCAATCTACAAAAGGCTGGGTTCTTCTGACATTGTAACGGATACCGCCTGCCCATATACGGCAGGCCTTGTCAATATCGTTTTCTGGATTATACTTTGACATAATCAGCTTGAAGATTTCCTTCGACTTCTCCACGCTGTAGCGGTCGTTAAGCTGATAGCGCTTGGACTGTCCACGCTGCTTCAGGATGTTGTTACACTCACGTACCATGACGGGGGCTATCTGCATCACACCGACGTAAGGTCCGCAGACGGCACGTGGATTGCCCTTGCTCTCGTGCCAGATAATAGCTTCCATGACGGGTTCCCAGTCGAACTCCTCCGACACGGTCTCTGCTGGAGCTGGAATCGTGGGAGATTCTGGAGCGGGTGTCGTGGGAGATGGAGCCAGCGGGGGGGTAATGGGAGCCATCTCTCCTATTGCTCCTTGTAGGGGCAGTTGAGGAACGGCATTAGCGGAGTCGTTGACAAGTGGTGCCACAACAATTGTAGTGTCGGGCGCGAGTGGTGGAGTAATGGGCTGGTCCTGTGCCGCCAAAGGCAGAGTCAGCAATGTTATGGCCAAGGCCATCATCATCTTTTTAGTCATGTTGTAGGCTTTTTTCGTTTTGTTTAGAATTGGAAATAGATAAAGGGCTGGATGCTGCTGCTCTTGGTCTGTATCACCACATAGATAACGGCCAACAACAACAGACCCTGCGCTACGAGTCCGCCCTTTTGCAGGACGGCAACTGCCGGCTTCTCCTTCCACACCTTGGGAATGAAGTGTGACATGTAACCCAAAAAGATGAGCAACATGACGTAGGCGTATCCACTGATGACACCCGGCAGCAGTTCCCAGTGCATGTTGAAGCACATCTGCTGAATCATCAGGATGCTCTTGTCGAAGGACACGTTACGGAAGAAGATAAAGGTAAAGCAGATAAAATGGAACGTCAGCAAGACGGCCATGAAGCGCTTGATGCCATGAGAGAGATAGTACTTGTCGTGATGCAGCACTTCAGATCGGAAGAATTTGTGCAAAGCCAGTGCCATGCCGTGCATGGCTCCCCAAACGACAAAGTTCAGGTTGGCACCGTGCCACAAACCACCGATGAGCATGGTAACGAACAGGTTGACATACGTTCTCCATTTGCCTTTCCTGTTGCCACCCAGTGATATGTAAATATAGTCTCTAATCCACGTAGAGAACGACATGTGCCAGCGACGCCAAAACTCAGTGACGCTGGCGCTGATATAGGGAGTGTCGAAGTTTTTGGGGAAGTGGAAGCCCAGCAACAGTGCAATACCGATGGCCATGTCGCTGTAGCCGCTGAAGTCACAATAGATCTGTAAGGTGTAGCCATAGATGGCCAGCAGGTTCTCGATGCCAGAATAAAGGCTGGGGTCATCGAACACCCGATCCACGAAGTTAAGGCTGATATAGTCGCTGATGACACACTTCTTGACCAGTCCGATGGCCACGAACCACACGCCCCGCGCCATCATCTCGCCAGTCACTTCTGGTACACGGCGTATCTGTGGCAGGAAGTCGCGAGCCCTGACAATGGGGCCTGCCACCAGCTGCGGGAAGAACGAGACGTAAAAGGCGTAGTCGAGGAAGGAGCCGACAGGCTTGAGCTGTCCGCGATAGACGTCAAGGGTATAGCTCATGCTTTGGAAAGTGAAGAAGCTGATACCCACAGGTAGGAAGATGTCGAAGGGCTGGAAGTTGTTGCCGATGCAGTCGGCTATCATCTTGGCGAAGAAGTTCGTATATTTGAAGTAACCCAGTAGTCCCAGATCGACCAACAGGCTCAACAGTACCAACCAGCGACACGGGGCGCTTTTCAGTCCCTTGGTCTCGGAGTAGTGATAGATTCCCTTCGCCAGGAAATAGTCACTCAACGTCACCACAGCCAGCAGGAAGAAGTAGAAGCCACTGCTCTTATAATAGAAATAATATGAGAAGAGGGTGACAAAAATCAGTCGCCAAGTCAATTTCTTCTCCAGCAGGAAATAGACCAATGAGAAACCCAGGAACATGAAGAGAAACAATGACGTGCTGAATATCAGCGGATCGTCACTGTGGTAAGTCAACTGTTCTATCAGTTTGTCTATCATTTGTCGCCTATCTTCTATTGTCCGTCAGGACATCAGTTCGTCTGTTCCCTTTTGTAGTTCTCCACACCAGCGAGTATCGACTGGTAGATATGTTCGGCCAGCACCTTACCACCCTTATAGTTCAGATGGGTGTAGTCCTTGGCAGCCAGTCCCTGCTCCACGTATTTCTTCATGCTGTCGTTGCCGCCCATGATCTCGTGGACATTCAAGAAGGCCACGCCACACTCGGAGGCCAGCGTACGCTGGAAGCCCACCAGTTTGGCAACACCCTTCAATGTATGGATGCCGCCAGCCGAGCGCTGAACACGGTCAGGAACACTGAACACGACGATACTGGCCTGCGGGAATGCCTGACGGAAATTCGTGATGACCTCCTTCATGCGGTTGATATACGCACGACACTGTGCGTCAGTCGATTTATCGTTGACAACATTCAGGCCAAACTGTAGGATAATCAAGTCGTAAGGACGGTACTTGTTCATCTCCTGGAGCGTCTTCACGGGAATTTTCGACAGCATGAAGCCAGGCGTGCCGCGCATGCTGAAGTTGTCGAGTGCCACACCTTTCGTTCCGTCAAGTGCCACGCCATAGAGCCGTGAGCGTGTCGTCGCATTGGGGAACGTATAATTGAGCTTTGTCATGTGGGCCTTCGTTTCCAAGACTTGCAGCTCGCCCTTAGGCTCAAACACGTACTCGCCAGTCGTCAGGCTGTCACCCGAGGTCCTGATAGTCAGCTTGGCGTCAGTGGCAAAGAATAGCGTTGCACGATCCCAGCTGGCCACGTGCGGCTTGTACTGTGTAGCTTTGAGGTTCATCGTAGCACCAGCCGATGCATGATAGTAACGCTGATTGATGGCTTCGAGCGACACGTCGAACGGCTTTTTCAATATGCAGTTCTCCTTGATACCCTTGAACTGGGCCGAAATAGTCGGCTTGTTGGTTCCCACGCCGCTGCCACAATCCACCCATCCTGGTCCGCTACCGCCGTACTTGGTCTGCAGCAGCTCACGCAGGTCACAGGTCAGGATGTCGCTCTCAATGAACGAGTCGCCGAAGTAGGCGATATTAATACGACCGCCTTTCTTGGCATGGAGCAGCTTGCCCCAGAAGTGGTTCATGCCTCCGGGCTTGCCTTCGGAGAAGTCCTCGAAGAGCGTTACTCCAGCAGGATGGTACTTTGGCTGTACCAGTTTTTCTTCTTTCACGGTTGGCTGTGGCACCACAGCTGCCACCGTATCTTCCGGCTGAAGGTCACTGAGCATGGCCACAGGACGGGCCTCCCAGTCACCTACGCTGTATGATGGTAGCTGTCCCATGAGCAACAATGCCACCACAACTCCCAGCGTCAGCAGGAATGTCTTTACTGTTGAATTCTTCATTCTTTTCATTCTAATCGGCTGCAAAGGTATTGATTTAGATTGAATTATACAAATATTTTATAATCTTTTCGGTCATTTGTGTCCAATTCGTTCGGCCGTTTGTGGTCAATCGTTCGGTATTACCACCTTCGCTTCTGCTACCACAACAGCGTCTTTCTCACTTTATCTTACCTTTGAGACTTCGTCTCTTAGGTAGGCTTGCACCTTGGAAATGAAAATAAATATAGATTTATTTTGCATTTCGCTCAGTTTGCACTACCTTTGCAGCATGAAACAGAAATTGGTATGTATTTTTCTGCTGCTCGCCTCGGTGGTCAGCATGCAGGCGCAATATGACTTGTTGTCGGCCAAGAAGGGCGTCATCAGGGGTGGATACGACTTTTGGGTCTATACGCCTGAGGATTATTACTTTAGTCAGGAATCGACGGCACTTATCGTTTTTCTGCACGGTGCCAGCCTTTGTGGACGCGACCTCAACCGAGTGCTTCGCTATGGTCCGATAGATGCCGTGAAGATGGGACGTGATATTCCCGCACTCATCGTGGCACCACAGAACCCAGGAGGAGCCTGGAACCCACATAAGCTGAACGACGTGCTGACTTGGATGGAAGAGCACTATGCCTACGACAGAAGTCGCGTATATGTGCTGGGGATGAGTCTGGGGGGCTATGGCACCCTCGACTTTGCCGGCACCTATCCCGAGAAGATAGCGGCAGCCATTGCTCTTTGTGGCGGCAGCACGCTGAGGGACTACAGTAAGTTGGGCGACCTTCCATTATGGATAGCCCACGGCACGGCCGACCGTGCCGTCTCCGTCCGCGAATCGCAAAAAGTGGTGGAGGGCATGCAAAGACTGGGTATCACCAACAGGCTGCGCTATGACTGGCTGAAAGGTGCGTCACATGGTGCCCTGGCACGGTTCTTCTATACCAGCAAGACGTACGAGTGGCTGTTTCAACATACACTGAACGACCCTTCGCGACCAGTAAATATCACCATTGACATCACCCAAAGTGACTTGTCGGGTGCCTATAAGGACATCAAGCGGCGTACTGACCAGCTGGAAGTGGAGCTGAACAGCAGCGACAAGCCGTGGGGATTGTAAGAACAAGCATTGAAAAGTTGAAGATTTTAAATAATAAAAGAAGATGAAAAGAACATTATTATTACTTTTGACCGCCATAATGACAACGATGATGATGGCTGGCAACGTAACGCCGGAGCAGGCGTTGCAGAAGGCGACACAGTTTATACAGAACAGACAACAGACAACAGATAACGGCTCCAGACGGGCTCCCGGCACAAAACCCCAGCTGACATTAGCCAGTAGAGTAAGTGGACTCTACGTGTTTAACGTACAGGACAACGGCGGCTATGTCATCATCAGCCCTGACGACCGTACTGTACCCGTGTTAGGCTATAGCGACTTCGGTAGTTTCGACCCGCAGAACATACCAGAGAATATGCAGGCCTGGCTTGACGGCTATGCCCGACAGCTTGACTGGCTACAGACACAGGAACAACCCACATCGGTCGTGAAGCGTGAAGAGCGAAATCCGGTAGAGCCATTGGTCACTGCCCAGTGGGACCAGGGTTCCCCTTTCTACAACTCCTGTCCCAAGAAAGGTAACAAACGCTGCTATACAGGCTGTGTGGCAACTGCCATGGCTATGATTATGCACTACTACCAGTATCCTGATGCTACCCAACAATATATACCCTCCTACACTTATGACGGCGTGTCGGTTGATGCCATTCCCATGGGCTCTGCCATCGACTGGGCGCATATCCAAAAGGCATACGGCTACTACTACGACTACAATGCAGGAACATGGAGAAACGCCACATCAAGCAGCGTGCAGAAGAAGGCTGTGGCCGACCTGATGTTCTATTGTGGTGCGGCAGTCAACATGGAATATACCCCTGATGGCTCTGGTACACAATCCGTGACGATACCATACGCACTGACAGCAACCTTCGGCTACGACGCTACGGCACGTTTGTTGGACCGTAACAGGTTTTCTGACAACAACTGGGAGGAGATTATCTACTACGAACTGGCCAACGGCCGTCCTGTACTGTATAGCGGTCTTACAAAAAACAATGAAGGACATGAGTTCGTATGCGACGGCTATCAGGGTGAAGGCTATTTCCACATCAACTGGGGATGGGCCAGTTCAGGCAATGTTGACGGTTATTTCCTACTTTCCGCATTGGATCCTGACTCTCAGGGCGCAGGTGGCAGCTCTACTTCTGATGCCTTTAACTATTATCAGGATGCAGTCATCGGCATTCAACCTCCCGGCACTGGTGGAGATGTGTCTCCTGCCGTCAACGAGGGTTCCCCGGATCTAGAGCTGACGAGTATGACAATCAGCAAGAATCCTGCAGAACCAGGAGGTACCGTGAAAGTCAGCATTACGGTCAAGAACAACGGTGTGAAAAACTATTCTAACTATATTTGCATTGCCCGATACGACGATATAGAAAGCACCTATAAATACTTTAATACTTCGATTTCTGCAGGAGCATCCAAGTCTTGCAACGCAACATTCAGCGTTCCCTCTGATCGGGAGGCTATGCAGTTCGCGGTCTTCTACTATGCGTCATATTCTGACATTTACTTCTTGGGTATTAGCGAATACGTGATGATTGGCAATGTAGCACCACAGCCTCCTTCGACGATAGATCTGACCTTTGCCGACAGTGAATGGATGTTGTTCTCGAATGCACAAGCCCTCGACTTCACTGGTAGTGGTGTGACTCCCTACGTGGTCACCGGACAGGAAGAGAGTGTCGTTCAGATGACAGCAGTCAGCAAGGTTCCCCAGGAAACAGGTCTTCTGCTGAAAGGCAAGCCTAATCAGACTTATACCCTCAACATCGCTACAGGTAGTATGGACGACGTGTCGGCCAACAGGCTTGTGGCAATCATGGAGGACGGCAAGAAGATAGCCAAGGTGGCCGGAGGAACGGTACGCTTCTATCTTGGCACAAAGGATGAAAAGCCTGGTTTTGCGAAGCTGACAGAGACGTTGACGCTGAATGCGGGTGATGCATACCTCGCCCTACCTGGCTCTTCTACAGAATTTGAAGGTATTGATTGGCTGGCATTAGAGGCTGGTACGACCAGCATCGGCAGCATGACCGTACGGCCTGCCACCACAGACAACTATTACTATACGCTGGATGGTCGTCGTGTTACCGAACCGATAACACATGGTATCTACATCTATCAGGGAAAGAAAATCAGAAAATAACAGTTAACGCTTTCCTATCAGACGCGCCACTTCGCCAATCCAAAGTATTAGCGAGGTGGCGCTTATAATTACTATCCATGTCATCAGTGACAGGGGTTCCACATGGAAGAACTCCCCACCAAAGTTGACAATCAGCAGCTGTCCAAGCAAGATGAGGGCAGCAATTAGCAGGAATCCCCTGCAACCCTTTAGGTGTAGGGCGGAACGACCTGTCGCATAGGCACGGGCATTGAACATGTTCCAGAACTGGAGCATGACGAAAATCGTGAAGAATGCGGAGCGTTGTTGCGGAATACTGTAGAAAAGGAGGAACAGCAGGAGTGCAGAGAAGAGCAGACCAATTCCGATGATAAAACGCCACATAGGACGAGTGATGATAAAAGCTGTCCTGCTACGTGGCTTATCGTGCATGACGGAAGACGATGGCGGCAGTGAGGCCAGGGCCATTGCCGCGAAGGTATCCATGATGAGGTTAACCCATAGCATCTGTGTTACCGTCAGTGGTGATTCTGTACTGGTGAATGAGCCGACAAGCACAATGATACAGGCCGTCACGTTGACTGTCAGCTGGAACAGGATAAAGCGCTGAATGTTCTGATAGAGCGAACGTCCCCACATGACGGCACGTCCGATGCTGGAGAACGAATTATCGATGATGGTGATGTCGCTGGCTTCCTTGGCAACCGACGTCCCGTCGCCCATCGATAATCCAACATGGGCTGCCTTTAGGGCAGGAGCATCATTTGTGCCGTCGCCAGTCACTGCCACCACCTCGCCACGTCGCTGCAGCGCCTCAACCAGACGACGCTTGTCCATGGGACGGGCACGGGCAATAATTTTCAAGTCACCAACCCTCTCCAACAGCTCGTCGTCACTCCATGCGGCAAATTCTGGACCTGTTATGATGTTGCGCTCCCCATCGCTGTTTGTCCAAAGTCCCGTCTGTCGGCCTATCTCACGGGCTGTGCCTGCCGTATCGCCCGTTACAATCTTGACATTGATACCAGCATCAAGGCATTCACGGACTGCTGGCGGCACATCAAGACGTACTGGGTCGCTGATAGCAACGAGTGCCTGGAGGGAAGCTACTGTAGTAGAAGTGAGGGCTGTGTCGATAGAGGAAACCGTGTTGGGCGGATATTCAACATAGGCAAAGGCAAGGGTGCGCATGGCCTGTGCTTGCCATTTCGCCAGGGGCAGCTTTTCCGTTTTAGGACCTTGGGCATTCCCATCAGTGGTGGAACGGGAAGAAAACTGCATCAAAACTTCTGGAGCACCCTTTATATATAATAATGTACGCGCATAGACTTTGTTCCAGACCAGTGTTGCCATAAATTTACGTTCGGTAGAAAAAGGCAGCTCGTCAAGAATCTCTACCTCGTCACGTAGCTGACGATAGTCAATGCCCTGGTCTCTCAGCCACAGCAGTAAGGCTCCCTCTGTGGGATTGCCCAGCACGACGGGTTTGTCTGGGTGTGTCAGATCGAGCTGGGCCGTAGAGTTGACCGCCATGTTCGAGAAGATGAGGCTCGTGGGACTCATAAGGCTCATGGGCCCCATAGGTCCCATAGGACTTATGGGAAACAGTTCCGCCACTCGCATCTGGTTCTGAGTCAGCGTGCCCGTCTTGTCCGTACAGATGACGGTTGTGGCTCCCATGGTCTCACAGGCATGCATCTTCCGTACCAGGTTGTTGGTCTTGAGCATGCGTCGCATGGAGTAGGCCAGACTGAGTGACACGGCCATAGGCAGGCCTTCAGGTACAGCCACCACAATTAGCGTAACGGCTATCATGACGGTTTGAAGCAGATAGGTAACAAAGTCGATGAGCACGAAGTCCTCTGTCAGCAGGAACATCAGCACACGTCCCAACACCACGAGTGCCGCCACGCCATAGCTGGCCTTGGCAATCAACTTGCCAAGATGGTCGAGCTGTTCATTAAGGGGTGTCTTTACGCTGTCGTCGATTTGTGCGGCTACGAAGACCCTACCGTGTTCCGTCTGATTGCCGACGGAAAATACTTGGCAGACGGCATGACCTTCCATCACCTTTGTACCTCGCATGACATGGTTGCTGGGGAACGTTGCTTCCGGGTCGAAAGATTCCTTGACTGTGGTCTTGCTGCATACTGGCTCACCTGTCAGTGATGATTCGTCCATCTGTAAGGAGACAGATTCGAGCAGTCGGCAGTCGGCAGGCACTTCGTCGCCCGTTGAGAGCAAGACAATGTCGCCTACAACAACCTCTGTCCGATGTATCTGTGTCGTGTTGCCGTTACGGATTACCATCACCGGCTCCTCGTCGTTTACCTGATTGAGAATGGAAAACTCGCGGTCAGCCTTCAGCTCGAAGAAAAAGGATATGCCAGTGGCAATGAGAATAGCCATTAGGATGCCGACAGGTTCAAAGAACACACCGGCTCCAGGATTGTGCAGTCCGAACCACTCATTGTACTCTGCCAGTGAGATGCCGACAGACAGCACGGCGGCTATTTCGAGGATAAAGATCAGGGAGTCGCCGTCATGCCAGCCTTTCACATGATGTCCGAAGGGACCCGTAAGTTTCTCAAAGAACCGCTTCCAGAGCGACTCACGCTTGGGAGGGGTGAGTACATTTGAGCCGTGCTCCAGCCTGCTGCGGAGCACCTCATTGTCAGAAAGTCCTGTGTATTGCTGTCTCATTTAAGAATAGCCTTGACCTACAGTCGAGACGGCTCACGCTCGGAAGCTCCCAAGCTGGCTTGAGGCTTCTCTCGCTCAAGTGCCGCCTTGACTCGCTCTTCAATCTTTGTCACAGGAACGTTGACATCAATCACCTTGCCTTGGCGATCGACAAGGATGTTGCCAGGAATGACAGAGAATCCCAGCTCCTGTACCAGCGGTGAGTCCCACATCTTTCCGTCACAGATGTTACTCCATCTGATAGAGTCACGTTCCACGAATGTCTTGCAGTCCTTGATTCGAGGATCCAGACTTATGCTGACCAGTGCCATCCTGCTGCCGTATTCCCGCTGCAGACGATGTAATTTTCGCTGCATGTTCATACTGTCGTAGTTCCACATGGCCCATACCGAGACAATGTTCAGTTCAGCATGCAGCGACTGTCGGCCGACGGCATTGCCATTGATGTCTGTTGCCTTGAAGTTGGGAAGTATGGCTCCCTTCGTGAAATACTGTAGTCCACGCAGCTGTTTTTCTAATCGGATAAGACGTCCGTTCTCCGGCTGTTCCTTGAGCATGAGCTTGGCGAGTGCGGCAGCAGCTCTATAATCTGGTTCCTCATCAAGCATCACATAACGCTGAAAGAGATAATTGCTGACGATGGATCCGGGATGTTCCTTGATGAAGTCGATGGCCGACTGTTTGACTTCTGGAGGTGTCAGCCGATTGGCATTCATGCGCCATGCTGTCATCTGTTCGTTTTCTTCCGTGCCTTTTACCTCCATCTCCTTCAGGTGCGAGGCATCGCCCTCCATCTCGACCGTAGCACCAGAGTTGCCAAAAACGACCTGTTCAGAGCTGTTGGGATAGATCAGGATATATGTTGCCAGTTTCTCAAGACTTGTCTCATAGACAAAGCTTCCCTTGTCAACCCTGATGGTATCAACTTTCATGAAGCCGGCATCAGGGCTGTATATATAAAACTCTGCCTGGTTCATGTTCTGCAAGTGACCCTTGATACGGAAACGTCCGTTCTCTGTGCCACAGGAAAGAAAGGTAAAGGTAAAAAGGTAAAAAAGCAAAAAAGTAAGAAGCACATTGCCTTTTCGAAATTTTCTCATAGCGTTCCTCGTTTTTACCTTTTTACTTTTTTACCCTTTTACCTTTTTGAATATATTACTTGTCCACGTTCCTCAGTTCGAGGTCACGGTCGGCATACGACTGCAGCGAGGGATCTTTCTTCAAGGCGCTGCGCAGGAAGGTTCCTGCCACTCCATTGTTTCCCTTGCGGGCATAAAGCACAGCACGCAGATAGTCGGTTATGGCATCCGCCTTCTTAACCTTGCCCAGCGTCTGCTCTGCCTTGGCATAGTCATGGGTGAGAATCTGTGTCAGGGCGGCACTGTTGGTATATATCTGGTCGAAGTTGCGTTCTGCCAGTGCATAGTTGCCCTGTGCCAGATACAGGTTACCCATCACTTCTGCAACGTCTGGAGAGCCAGAGGCACGTCCGATGTAGTCTTCGGCTTCAGCCACCTTGCCACTCATCAGCTCCAGCAGTCCCATATTGGCGTTTGCCTCGTCCAGCTTGTTATCGACGGAGAGTGCGCTCTGGAAGAACTTGCGGGCTCTGTCGAAATGACCCTGCAGGTAGTAAATGCGTCCGATGTTGTTATAGGCACGCGGGTCGGCAGAATATAGCTTGACAGCCTTCTGATAGATATCGAGCTGCTCGTTGACATCTTCTGTCAGTGTAGCGGCATAGAGCAGTTCCTCGACGTTCAGCTCTGACGGATCAGCCTTTAGCTGTTCCCTGATTTGTTCGTCGTTGCGTCCTACCACCTCATAGGTGGCAATGAGACGGGCACGGCGCAGCTCTGGCAGGATGCCGTCAGCCAACTCGCTGTAAGCCTCGCTCATGTTACGGATCTGCTGTTCGCGCTCTTCCGGGTCGTCGTACATGGCGAGCACTCGCAGGATAATCTCCTTGTCCTGAATGTCGGAGGCACGTACCAGTTCCTGGAAACCGTCCCAGTCTTCTGCCGTATAACGGGTATCAACAGGTGCCGAGAGACCGCTGTAGCGCAGTTGCTCACGCACGAAGCCTTCAGAGACATTCTCGCGTCCGCTTGCCAGACGGTCGTTCATGCTGAACCGGCCTTCAGGTGAGGCGTAAGCAGATACCTCGATGCTGTTCAGCATCATGGTTTCACGCTCGTAGTTGATGCGCTGCAACAGTTGTACAAACTCTGTAACGCTATTGTTGGTCAGCTCACTCTTACGTAACTGTGTCTGTGCAACAAGGAATTTGATGTTGGCTTCCTGTCTGATCTGTGTGATACGCTGGAAGGAGTCGGCAGCCAGAACGGGCGTCACACTCTTCATCGTCTGCTGGTAAAGTTCTGAAGTGGCAATGACGCCGTCGGCAATCTTCACGTCGGGAATAGAGACCATCTTATTACCTACGCGAGCCTGGAAGGTGAGCCACATCTCACTCTTCATCATTTCCGGCTGGTAGGGGATGTCACTCTTCATGGTGTAGTGTCCACCCAGTTTGTAGGAGATGATACGGTTGTTACCCATTACCTTCTCACCTTGGAACGTGCTGGTTTGACCACGGGCCACCTGGTCGCCTTGAGCTGTACGGAAGCGAAGCTCGGGCGTAACCTTGACTACGGCATCGCGTTTGAGGTATTTTTCCGGGAATGTACCGTTGATGGTTGTCTGTACGTGTCCGCCTTGTGTCTCCAGCGGTTTGGGTGTAACCTTGAAATTGTCGGCACTCAGTGCCCCCAGTCCGCTTGAGCAGGCAGACATTGTCAGCAGTACTACTGCAGAGAGCAGGAAAATGTTTACTCTTTTCATGTTATTTGTTTCTAAACAGTATATTCTATTAAACGACTGCAAAATTACTAACAATTAGGCGAATTGCCAAATAATTTTGCTTTAATTCATAGTTAATGTTCGCAAATGTTGTATTCTCATTATTTTTTTATATCTTTGCAGCCATGAATAAGTTGAATACCGATATAATCCGTGTCATCGCCTTCGATGCCGACGATACGTTGTGGGACTGTCAGTCACACTTTGAAAAAGTAGAGAAGCAGCTGTATGCCCTCATCAGTCCCTATTGCTTCGATCCTGCTGCTGAACTGTTTGAGACGGAGAGCCGCAACATGGAGGATCTTGGCTACGGCTGCAAGGCGTTTACTATTTCCGTGATGGAGACTGCCTTGCGTGTCTGTGGCAACGACCTCTCCTCGGAAGACCTTTCCGGTTTGTTAGAGGCAGGAAAGGGACTCCTCCATTTGCCTGCCACTCCACTCCCGGGAGTCGAAGAAACACTAAAAACTCTCAAGGCGGCACATCATCCCTCATTCCTCATCCTTCATCCCTCACCCCTAAAACTCGTCTGCTTTACCAAGGGTGAATTGCAGGATCAGGAGAACAAGTTGAGGCGGTCAGGTCTTATCCGTTTTTTTGAGCATGTGGAAATAACTTCCGACAAGTCGGAGAAGGAGTTTCTGAATCTCTGCCGACACCTGAACATCGAGCCTCATGAACTGCTGATGGTCGGCAACTCACTTAAAAGTGATATTGTACCGGCCCTGAACATTGGCGCCCAGGCTGTTCACATCCCCTTCCACGTCACTTGGCAGCTGGAAGTTCATGAGGATGTGGAGCACGAACGGATGGTTACCATCGACAGCTTCCGGCAATTGCTGGATCTGCTGCCCATCTAATGTTTAATGCTTAATGTTTAATCTTTAATGCTTAATCTTTGACCTGCAATCCGGACAGTGTCCTTTCAGGATCAGGTTCATGGAGTGGGCATCGTAGCCTTCCGGCAGTTCAATGTCAGGCAGTTCGAGATTGTCGAGACAAAAGGTCTGCTGGCACTCCTCGCAATAGAAATGCGGATGCAGGTCTGTATCGTGGTCATGGTCGTGACTGTGGCATAACTCATATTTCACGCCCTCTGCACCTCCCTCGATGACATGAACGAGATGATGCTCACGAAACAGCATCAGGGCACGGAAGATGCCCGACTTGTCAATGGTCAGCAATTTCCGTTCCAATTCCGACAGCGACAGAGGGCGGTCGCTGGCTTGCAGTGCCTTCACCACCAATATACGGTTAACCGTCGGCTTGATGTCGTGAGCTTCTAAAATGCCACTTGCCTGTGAAGACAAGTGGCATTTGTCTGGATTCACCATTAAATCTTTAATCTTTAATGTTTAATTTTTTAATCTTTAATGTCCGATGTCTATTCTTCTGAGAAGTCATCTTTACCTACTCCACAGACGGGGCAAACCCAGTCTTCGGGAATGTCTTCAAATGCTGTACCTGGCTCAATGCCACTGTCAGGGTCTCCTACTGCGGGGTCATAGACATAACCGCAAATGTCGCAAACATACTTTTTCATAGATTCAATGTTAATGTTAAACCATATATTACTTAATCCCTTAATTCTTTAATTCTTCAATTCTCGCAATAATCTTCTCCACGATAACCTCTGGCTTGATGTCATACATGCAGGCATAGTCGCCTCGCATGCAGGGCTTGTTGCCGAAGATGCTGCACGGACGGCAGGGCATATCCAGCTGGATGTTATTGTCATACGGCTGATTATACCCCATGAAACCGGCATACGGATGGGTGGCACCCCAGACGCAGACCACTGGCGTTGCCACCAGTGAGGCCAGGTGCATATTGGCGGAATCCATAGTAAGCATCACGTCAAGATGGCTCATCAGGATAAGTTCCTCGTAGATGGTCTCCAAATGCCAGCCCACATTGATGCACTGGGGCAGTTGCTGGCACCATTTCGGAAAGTGTTCGTCTTCCTTGGTGCCCCGTCCGAAGAGGAAGATGCGGGCTTGGGGATATTTCTCTGCCAGCTGACAGATTACGTCGAACATCTGCTCCGTAGGATATATCTTGCCCTGGTGTGCTGCAAACGGAGCAATGCCAATCCATTGCTCAAACGACTTCTTGGGGCCGAAGATAGCAGGCAGCAGGTTGATGTTGCCTGTGGGATGAGTCTGTATGTCGTCTCTCCCTCCCCACGTCCCTCCCCTATCGGGGGAGGCCAGGAGGGGGCTTGGAGAGGGGTCAGTGGCGAAGATGCTCTTGAACTCCAGCTTGACGGGGAACCCCAAGCGTTCCAGCACATCCATGTAGCACTGTATGGACGTAGGCAGCGGTTCCAGCTTCTTGTTTTTCTGTGAGACCAGACGACGCTTGCCCTTACGGTTCTTGTTGATATGCTCCACGCGATAACGTCCTAAGTTGAAGCGCATGCGCAGATACTCGGAACGAAGCACGTTGTGCAGGTCGGCAATATGCGTAAACTGCTTGGCTACCAGACGGCGGTAGAGGGCGTTCAGACCTTTCACTCCACGATATTCCCTCTTAATGTCGGCCTCCATGAAGTTGACATTGGGTGCCAGGTCCTCAAACAGCTGACGGACATAGGGGCGGCTGAGTACGGTGATGCGCGTGTCAGGATATTGCCGTGCCAGTGAATAGACCACTGGAACGGTCATGGCTACATCACCAAGAGCCGAAAAGCGGATGATAAGTATATGATCGTGCTTCACCCCTTATTTACCCTTTTGTCTGTTGTCCGTTGTCTGTTGTCCGTTGTCCTTTATATAATATCGGATTCGTGCTGGGGTCGTTGTACATCTTCATCTGACGATAGACCTTCATGTACTTTCGTCCCGCCTCGATGTCCTCTAACAGCTGGTCAATGGCGGTCGAAAGGTCTGTTTGCTGTTCCAGCAGCACGTCCAGTTTAGCCTGGCAGCGAGCTGTATGCTCTGGCTCTGCGTCCTTACGATCTACCTGCTCCTGCATGTGATAGATCTTCAGTGCCAGGATGCTGAAACGGTCAATGGCCCATGCGGGACTTTCTGTATTCAGCCGCGCATCGTCAGCTGGAGTCACGTCGGCATACAGCTTACGGAAGTAAGTGTCAATCTCCTCCACCAGGTCCGTACGGTCCTGATTGCTGCGGTCAATACGCCGCTTCAGTCCCAGAGCCTCTTTCGGATTGATGTGCGGGTCACGGATGATATCCTCCAAGTGCCATTGTACGGTGTCAATCCAGCACTTCAGGTAAAGACTGTACTCGATGGTCTCGCGTTCGTATGGATTATTGATGGGTGTGTCGATATAATCCTTCAGATGATAGTCACGTATCGCCTGATTGAATATTTGGTTAGCTTGTTGTGTAAATGACATTTTATTTGATTTGTTACTTGTTTGAATATGCAAAGAAACAGAAAAAAACTCAAATAACCAACGAAACGCCTCTTTTTTTTATTTTTTTACCTTTTTACTTTCTCATTCTCTTGTGTCAAAGTAAAGAAGGGCCGAATTTCTATCTCTTTGGAAATAAGAAGATTAATGTCTTGTTTCTGTGTTAATCTCACTTCAGCTATTGCATGAATGAATTTTTTTTCTTACTTTTGCAGCAGACTTAAAACATTTACGACTATGATGGAAAAAGGAAAAAAGACTTGCAAGGTGCTGAAGGAAATCCGCCAGCAGATTGCCGATGCCAATGAGATTAAGTATGCTCCCCGTGAGTGTCATCACGAGGGACCTTGTGCCGGAACATGTCCTGCTTGCGAGGCAGAAGTCAGGTATCTGGAAAATGAGTTGCAGATGCGCCGTATTCTGGGACGTGCCGTGGTGTTGACCGGAATAGCAGCCGGTATGACATCCTTGACTGCATGCGCGCAGAAACCTATTAATCATAATGGATGCGAGAACGACAGCACCTACGAGCTGGCTGGTGACGTTGTGATGCCCGACGTCCCCTTGAGGGGAAAGATTCCCGAACCCGTTGACTCCATTCGTCCCATTGACAACGATGACCAACGGATCTATGGCATAGTAGATGACATGCAGCCGCAGTTCCCTGGAGGGACGGAGGCTCTGATGCGCTACATCAAGGAGAAGCGCCAATACCCCGTCGAAGCCATTGAGGAAGGCATAGAGGGAAAGGTCTTCGTCAGCTTCTTCGTTGAGAAGGACGGCAGCCTGACAGACATCAAGGTGATGAAGTCGGTTAACCCGCAGTTGGACAAGGAAGCCCTCCGCATCGTCAAAAGCATGCCGAAGTGGATTCCCGGCAGAAGAGGTGGCGAACCTTTCCGTATGAGATATAACATTCCTGTGGTCTTCAAGTTCGACTAACTTCAATCCTTTTCTCATTCTCTCAATTATCAATTTTCAATCTCTTATGTCTCCCCTAATCGGTATCTGTCGTCACCGTCTTTCTGTTGACGGTCAGGGGGTTACCACGCTGGTAGGCTTCCACGGCTGTCCCCTGCGCTGCAAGTACTGTCTTAATCCCCAGTGCCTGTCAGCCGACGGTGTTTGGCAAACTCTGTCTGCCGACGAGATTCTGCAGCAGCTACAGGCCGACGACCTCTATTTCCGCGCAACGGGCGGTGGTGTCTGCTTTGGAGGTGGCGAGCCGTTGCTACACTCTGCCGTGATTAAAGAGCTGTGCCGGCGAATGCCAGACGAGTGGGCTGTCACCATAGAGACCAGCCTCAATGTGCCTTTGCAGCATGTTGAGGCTGTTGCTCCTTTTGTTTGTCAGTGGATAATCGACATCAAGGACATGAACCCCGACATCTACCAGCGTTACACCTCCCGTCAGAACGACCTTGTGCGTCAGAACCTGCAATGGCTTGCAGCCCAAACCTCCCCTGTCGGGGGAGGTCAGGAGAGGGCTGCCGTCCTCATCCGACTGCCGCTCATCCCCGGCTACAACACTCCCGATGACGTCGCCGCCAGCCGCCGTGAGCTACAGGCCCTCGGCTTCACCCACTTCGATGAATTCCAGTACCAGAAAAAATAAAGAAAGAATAAGGCATCAGCCCTGACCCCTTATTTTATTGTCCTCAGAGATACCGAGCTGCTCTGCAATCATCTTCTCCAGCTCAACAGGCTCGGCAGGAGGATAATGCCCGATGCCGTCCAAATGCTCTGCCAGATACATCTTCAACCAACGCAGGTTGGCATGGGGATATATCGTCGAGCTGAAGTCAATAAGACTCTTGTCTCTTGTCTCTGGTCTGTTGTCTGTCATATAACGTTTATCGTAAGCCGCTTAGTATCGAAGACCACACCTTCGTGGGCTATCAGACGGTCCAGTGTGCCGTCGTCAGCCAGTTGCCTGGGGGTGCCGATGTGTATGTTACCATCGTCCATCAGCCAGATGCGGTCGGCCATTTGCAGCGCCAGTTCGATGTCATGTGTTGAGAGGAGAATGATTTTGTGCTGCTCGTGAGCCAGTCGCAGTAGCAGTTGCATGATATCCACCTTGCCGGGGAAGTCGAGAAACGCCGTTGGCTCGTCCAGCAGGATGACAGGCGTCTGTTGTGCCAGGGCCTTGGCTATCATCACCTTCTGTCGCTCGCCGTCAGAGAGTGTATGCACCTTACGGTCGGCCAGGGTCATGATACCCACCAGCTCCAGTGCCTCGTTGACGGCAGCACGGTCGTCGTGTGTCAGTATTCCCCAAAAGCCTGTATGGGGTGAGCGTCCCAGCTCCACCAGTTCTCGTGCAGTCATGTTGCGCACGTCTGGCTTCTCCGTCAGCACTACGCCAATAATCTTTGAGGTTTGGCTTTCGATCTTCGACCTTTGTCCGTCGTCCCTCACCAACTCTACCGTTCCGTGCAGCTGTGGCTGGAAGCCGCAAAGCGTACGTAGCAGTGTTGATTTGCCGATGCCGTTCCTGCCGAGCAGACACGTCAGTTCACCATCATGGATGTCCGCACAGATGTCATTTGCGACGAGCTTCTCATTGCCCTTCGCCTTGTATCCAATGCCGAGGTTCCGTAGCCTGATGCACTTGATCGTCTCCATATCTGCTGCAAAGGTAGTGCAAACCGAGCGAAATACAAAATAAATGACAATTTATTTTTATATCCGAGGTGCCGTCTGCCTAAGAGACGCAGTCTCAAAGGTTCTTTGACCTTCGGTACAAAGCGGCAAGCCGAGCGGTGCAAACCGAGCGAAATACAAAATAAATGATATTTTTTTCACTTATCACTTCCATCTTTTATCTTTATTTCGTACCTTTGTAGCCGCATATAATGAACCAATCTTTATTAATATGAAACAGATACGATTTTGGATGATTGCCGCTATCCTCTTATGCGGCATGATGACAGCTATGGCACAGGATACTCCTGAAGAGTTTACTGTTGCTACGCTGAACGTTGACGGACTACCCCAAAAGGTGTTAGTGGTCAAGGTGAATCCTGATGGCCCAGGCGACGGCGGTTCAGCTCGCATCGGCAAATACCTGTTACAGAAGAACTACGACCTGATGTTCCTGCAGGAAGACTTTAATTTCCACGGTGTCATCAGCGTTTTCTTGGAAGATGACTATAAGATGGACGTGTGGAGTGGCGATGTTGGTGTGGAAGGTCGCACCATCGACTTCCTGCACCTGCAGAACCACCGCTTCGGGTGCGACGGACTGATGACTTGCTGGAAGAACGACCTGACGGTGACTCCTGCCCCTCGTGTTCCCTGGCAGCAGAACTTCGGAAAGTTCAGCCATGCCAACGATGAGATGGTCACCAAGGGCTTCCGCCGTTACGAGGTGACGCTGAGGGATGGCACGCGCATCGTCTGCTACAACCTGCACATGGATGCCTCTGACGACTGGGACGAGGAACACCAGAACGATGCGAAGGACAAGGCGGCACGCATGGCACAGCTTGTCCAGCTCAAGGACGACGTGATGAGCCAGCTGGATACGCGCCCCATCATCATCTTGGGTGACATGAACTGCTTCTATGGACGTGATGCCCTGAAGGCTGAGTTTATCGACGCCATCAATAACTCTGGGCTCGGCACCATTTCCGACGTATGGGTGGAGTTGCAGAATAATGGCAGCTATCCCACCGATCAGGCACAAGGTAGGGGAGCAGGCGAGACGCTCGACAAAATCCTCTATATCAACCCTGCCACTGGGTCAAAGATACAGCCCATCGCCTTTACGCTCGACGAGACGGGCTATATGTATGACGAGAAGCCTTTGGGCGACCACTATCCCCTCTCGGCCACCTTCCAAGTCGTCGATAGAAAGACTGGTATCGATGCTGTTGTCAATGAGCATCCCACGGCCGACAGCGAATACTATAACCTGAAAGGCCAGCGCATCACCAAGCCGCAGGGCGGCATCTATATCGAACGCCAGGGTGAGGAAGCCAACAAACGCATTATTAAATAAGAAAGGAGTACGACAATGAAAAAGTTATTTATTTGTGCATTATGCATGGTGTATAGCGCATTGTGCATGGCGCAGAACGCCAACTACAACATACTGGCAGAACGCGACACCACCGTGAAGGCCAAGATTGAAAGCGTTACCTTGGGTTCACGTGATGTGAAATACATCGTCTATGAATACCCCTCGACCGACCCTGACAACCTGCCGGTCACCATCAGCGGCGTCATTATGATTCCTTCAGAAATCGTCAGTGGTCAGATGCCCTGCGACGGCATTATCATGTACAACCATTATACCGTCGGCGGTGTCGAGGACGTTCCCTCACAGGGCGGTGATGGACTGGCTGCCATCAGCGCATTGGTATCCAATCCGCTGAAGCCCAACTACATCGTCGTAGCCTGTGACTACATTGGCTATGGATCGTCAATCAGTCATCCGGCAGCCTACCTCTGTGGCGACACGAACGCCCGCAACTGCCTCGACGGACTGCTGGCTGCCCGCCAACTGCTTGACGACAAGCAGATACCACAGGGCAAGTACCTCTTCAACCTGGGCTTCTCGCAAGGTGGAACGGAGAGCATGTTTGCTGCCAAGCTGACCGATACGGAAGACAAATATAAGGGTATTCGTTTCGACAAGACCTTCTCTGGAGGTGGACCACTGGATTACGAAGCCATCTATAGGGCCTACATTGAAAGGGACAACTGCGAAGATATAGCCGATGTGGTGTTCTTCCTTATCAACGTCAACGAAAACTGCCATCTGGGCATCGACTACGCCAAGCTGTTCAAGGAGCCTATGGCTTCGAAGGCAGTGGAATTCTTCACCACTAAAGACAAGGACGTGGTATCGGCCATCGGTGTCACCTCCATGGAGAAAATCAGTGAGGTGCTCCAACCCGTATATATGGACCTGACAAGCGACGAGGCGAAGGCGTTGATGGAAGCACTCAAGAAAATCAGTGTCACTGAAGGCTGGGAGCCAGACCTTACCAAGAAATACTACATCGAACACAGCCGTCACGACAACTATGTGCCCATTCAGAGCGTGCGCGGCATCATCCCCTGGATGAAAGACAAAGGCTTCACGCCAACCATCGTGCCAGGCAAGAGCAACCTGCAGACCGCTACGCTCGTCTTCAAACTCAAACACCAGCAGTCGGGTATCGTGTGGGCCATACAGACCATGGCTGCCGTGCAGTTCTGGCCTGTGCTCTATTACGAGGAGGAGCAGAACCGATACTACAATGATGTGGTAAAAGACCTCAACCTCATGAAGGTGGTCAAGACGCTCGAGAGCTGGGGTATCGACCTCCGCAAGATCTTCAACGAAAGCAGCAATGCACCTGCACTCAACGTGATGCTGCAGGAGGGTATTGACAATGGCACCCTCGATCCCAACGGCAGTGCTGCCCAGATGCTCAACGCCCCCTTCCGTGCCGATTTCTTTACCACGCTGACGAACCTGCTGGCAAAGGTTGATCTGACACTGCAGGATGCCTACGAAATGCTGAGTGACTCTGGTATCACCATCATGGACATTCTCAATGTCTATAACTACATCATGAACGGTGACCAAAGTACTGCACCTGAATTTACACTCCAGCAGGACGTTGAGGCTCCGCTCTACCTGCTCCGCAGCTACGAACAGCAGCTGGCCGCTTGGTACATGCTGGCCGGACTTGATGTCAACTACAACGCCTGGGGCTGGTAAACGCAGACTCCTTATACAAGGATCATGAAGGCAAGGGACAATGCGATCCCTTGCCTTTTTTGTTCGTCGGTTCTATTTGCCGTATAAATAGAAGAGATTTCTGTGTTCCTTAGGTCAAGAAGAAGAGGCTGACGCCGAAGACGGAAATAACGGCACCAAGGACGGCTCGCCAGGTGATCTTCTCATGGAAGAGCCAATAGGAGGGCAGCAGGATGATGATGGGTGTCATAGCCATCAGTGTGGAGGCGATGCCAGCAGCCGTATATTGCACAGCCATTAGCGAGAAACCTACTCCTACGAAGGGACCGAAGATCGTGGTGGCAGTGGCAACAAGAAGACCCTTCCTGTCGTGCAGCGACTCACGCAAAGGTGCCATTCCATCGCGAAACCAAAGCAACAACAAGAAGCCAATGATGCCTGCTATGCAGCGATAGAAGTTGGCACTGAACGGCACCAGCCAAAGCCTGTCTTCTCCACCCTCCAAAAGGAAAGGTGGCTGTTGTGTTTCATAACAGTCCATACCGATTTTGCTTAATACCAAACCAACACCCTGACAGACTGCTGCTCCGATGGCGAAGAGTACTCCGTTCAAGGGCAGACGCAACGAGAAGCCTCCCCTCTGGCCACTTCCTATTATAGAAATGCCGATTCCAACGAGGGTTATTAGCATTGCCACAATGCTCATTGCCCTCATTTGTTGTCCCAGAGAGACCCATGCCATCAGTGCTGCCGCCAGCGGAGCCAACGTCATGAAGAGCTGTCCAAAGCGCGAACCTATGATAATGTAGCATTGGAAAAGACAGAAGTCACCGATGACGTAACCTACCAGTCCTGACAGCAACATCCAGCCGGCTGCCTCTGGCGATGCTCCTGTGGGTAACGGATTACTTGTTACCACCCAAAACAGTACCAACGAGAACAGTAATGCCAGGGCCATACGTAACACGTTCAGCGTCAGGTTACCCAGTCGCTTTGAGCCAAACTCGCTCAACAACGCTGTTGCCGTCCACGAGAATGCCACGCCTATCGATATCAGTTCACCTAAATAAGTCATCGTCCATTTTAGTTTGTGGGTGCAAAGGTACAATGAATTATTGAAAGTGAACTTTAATTACAAGGAAATTATCAGATTTTTTCTTCATTATCATTTTCTAACACAGAAAAATTTGCTACTCTGCGCGGATTTTATTATTTTTGCAGACGGAAAAATATATTAATTTGTATGCGCAAAGTAATTGGAATAGGCGAGACGGTGCTTGACATCATCTTCCGCAACGACCAGCCGGTGAGTGCCTTGCCGGGCGGATCAACGTATAATGCCATGATTTCCTTGGGACGTTCAGGCATCAAAACCACCTTTATCAGCGAGACGGGTAACGACCGCGTGGGACAGCGCATCATCCACTTCCTTGAGGAGAACCATGTTGATGCGTCGTACGTCAATGTCTATCCTGACTCGAAGTCACCTCTTTCACTGGCTTTCCTTAACGAGCAGAATGATGCGGAGTACCTCTTCTACAAGGATCACCCAAGGGACAGGCTGGACTTCTCGTACCCGGAGGTGAACGAAGACGACATCGTGCTCTATGGCAGCTACTACGCCCTGAATCCTGTCATCCGACCGCAGGTGCTGGGATTCCTGCAGTATGCCCACCAGCGGGGTGCCATCCTCTATTACGATGTGAACTTCCGTGCAGCGCACCAGCATGAGGTGATGAAGCTGACGGCTAACTTTCTGGAGAACCTGGAGCTGGCCGATGTCGTGCGTGGCAGCCACGAAGACTTCGACGTGATGTTCCATACCACAGACACCGATACGGTCTATCGTTCGCAGATTTCGTTCTACTGCAAGAAGTTCATCTGTACAAGAGGTAGTGAGCCGCTGGAACTACGGGCTGAAGGTGGACTGAAGAAGCAGTATGCCGTCACGCCTGTGGAAGTGGTGAGTACCATCGGTGCCGGCGATAACTTCAATGCCGGGTTCATCTACGGACTGATGAAGCAGGGCATCACTCGGAACATGATGGCCGACGGCCTGAGCGAGGAGCAATGGGATGCAGTCGTCGGCTACGCCCAGCGCTTCTCTGCCGAGGTATGCCGCAGCCTGTATAATTATGTTCCGGAAGGAATTAAAATTGAAGAATTGACATAATAACTCAACTTTCGCATGTTAATAACGACCACGAATTTACTGCGAGCACTCGTGGGTCTTCGACAAATCTCACGAATGAAACGAA
>CAJOQT010000068.1 GCA_905236875.1 uncultured Prevotella sp.
ATAAACACAACTTCACAAACTTGTGAATCACAAACTTGTGAATTTTAAGAATTATTATATCATCATGTCAATTCAGAATAGTTTTTGAAAGAATAGTTTTTGGGCTGAAGGAGCTACACTCAACGATTTTGGTACATACGTTCAGAACTTCAAATGGATAGACACAAATACGAACGGTACGCAAACAGAGAAAACACTATCTTCTTTCGGTGGCCGAAACCTCGCTATCGTCGTCGGGCTATGGGAAGATGACCACATCCACATTCCTGCAGGACGAGGTGAATAACAACATCCCCGTCATCCGGACGAATCTGGAGACTGAAAAAACCTGGGGAAAAGTTTGGGGAGTAGCAGGAAAATGATTACTTTTGCAGGAAAGTTGTCAAGAACATGAAACTGGTAAGACCGAAGAAGAACCTGGGGCAGCACTTCCTGACTGACCTGAGTATAGCACAGCGCATCGCCGACACGGTGGATGCTTGTCCTGACCTGCCTGTGCTGGAGGTGGGACCAGGCATGGGCGTGCTGACGCAGTATCTCATGAAGAAGCCGCGACCGCTGAAGGTCGTCGAGATTGACAAGGAGAGCGTGGCGTTCCTGAAGGAGCACCTCATCCCTCAGACCTCACCCCTCTCCCCTCAGATCATCGAAGGCGACTTCCTGCGCATGGACCTGCGAACACTGTTCGACGGAGGGCAGTTCGTTCTGACGGGGAACTATCCATACGACATCTCATCGCAGATTTTCTTCAAGATGATAGACAACCGCGACCTGATCCCCTGCTGTACGGGTATGATACAACGCGAGGTGGCTCAGCGTCTGGCCAGCGAACCTGGCACGAAGGCCTACGGCGTACTATCAGTTCTTATCCAGGCCTGGTACGACGTGGAATACCTCTTTACGGTGGATGAGACGGTGTTTAACCCGCCGCCCAAGGTGAAGAGTGCCGTCATCCGCATGACGCGCAACAAGGTTCAGAAGCTGGGTTGCGACGAGCAATTGTTCCGTCGCGTGGTGAAGACAGTCTTCAATCAGCGAAGGAAAATGCTGCGTGTTTCACTGCGCCAACTGGTGCCTCAAGAGTCGTCGTTGTATAAGGAGTACGCCGATCTCCTGACGAAACGCCCGGAACAGCTTAATATTCAGCAGTTTGTAGATTTAACAAACTTGATTGAAAACATTTTGTGTACGAACACAGCAATTTGATGTAGGTCAAAAACAAGGCCATTTTCAGTCGAAAAAGGTCAAATTACGTTGGTGGTTCGTAAAATGTTCATACCTTTGCACCGTCTTCAGAACACAACAGGATAACACAGACACATATATAATAGGTGTTAGAAAAAGGGGTCCAGGCTCCGAGAGAGAAAAAAAGATTGAGTAAGGGTAACACAAAAAAGAAAGAGAGGTAGAAATGATGAACACGATGACATTGATTACCCTGTGTGCAGCCCTGGCTGCAACAGGAATGTGGGTGAGGAACAATACGCCTCACATCTAAAGAGAAAAGGTAAAAAGAGAAAAAGTTATTAATAAAAAGGGCGCAGTAAGGCGCGTCCCGTATAAAGAGAAAAGATTGTTGAATTAAAGTTAGAGAAAGGGTAACATTATGACACTGTTAATTGAATTGTTCGCCATCTTTGCTGTTTCGGCACTCATTGTTGACTATAGCATCGAGAATGGCTAAATGAGAAAGGATTTAGATTTAGGTTTTTAGTTATTAATATTTTGGTGCAGCCTTCGGAGTGATTCCGAGGGCTGCACTCTTTTGTAGTAGTCCCTCCCGACCTCCCCTGGGGGAGGAGAAAGGGCTTCGCGTGGGATGAGACCCCTCCCCAAGGGGAGGTCGGGTGGGGCTTCCTACTCCACGATTCTTGCGCGGATGATCATAACGGGCTTGACGGGACGGTCGTTGGCATCGGTCTCCATGTTCTGGATGCGTTCCACAACGTCAAGGCCCTCAACGACTTCACCAAACACCGTATAGGAGCCGTCAAGATGAGGCGTTCCGCCGACAGTCATATAAGCTTCCTTCATCTCGGGCGTCAGATCGACGGTCATGCGGCTTTCCATGAAATCAATGGCACGTTCAGAAAACGTACGTCCCCAGACGATGTAGAACTGGGTGCCGCTGGAACGTTTGCCAGGGTTCACGTCGTCACTTTCGCGTGCCGCTGCCACTGCACCCCGCTTGTGGAACAGCTGTGGCGTATGGAACTCAGGCTCAAGGGTATAGTCAAGGCTATCGTTAGGAAACGAATTATATCCGTCAGTTGACTGCCGCGTGTTGTTGTTGCCACCCTGAATCATGAAGTCCTTAATGACACGATGGAAGAGCAACGAGTCGTAGTACTCTGCCATAACGAGTCGCATGAAGTTGTTGCGATGCTCTGGTGTCTCGTCATACAACTGGATACGGATGTTGCCTTCGGTGGTCTCCATCAGTACCTCGACGCGCTGCTGCGCTGCCGCTGACAGTGACATCAGCATCATCACACAGAGGAACAATACCATTTTCATTTTCTCATTTCTCATATTCAATTCTTATTTAAAGTTTCAGTTTCTCGTCCCAATGACCATAGAACAGGCGTGCCAGGAACATCAGTCCACGAACAGTAAGTTCAATGGCCATTGCAGTCCACACGCCAGGCAGTCCATAGTCGCGTGCCAAGAAGGCCGCCAGTGTCAGACGTACTCCCCACATACAGGCGAGGCTCATGACGGCAGGCTTCAGCGTGTCACCAGCACCGATGAACACACCGTTGCAGACGATGGCGGCAGCAAACATCGGTTCGGCAAAGGCCTCGATACGTAGCACGTAGGCACCCAGGTCACGAATGGTATCGACAGGTGTCATCAGCGACATCAGTTCAGGGGCAAAGACATACATCAGCACACCCATCAGCGTCATCACGATGATGCCCAGTGATACTGACATACGGGCAAACGAGCGCGTCAGCAGCTTCTGGCCTGCCCCTATGCCCTGTCCTACCAGTGTCGTGGCAGCCTCGGCAATGCCGTAGCCAGGCATGTAGCACAGGCTCTCTACCGTAATAGCCAAAGAGTGGGCAGCAATGGCGATGGTACCCAAAGGTGCCACAATCAGCGTGCTGACAATCTGCGCACCACCCATCAGCGTATGCTGCAGACCCATGGGGACACCTATCTTGAACGCTATCCTGACCGTCTCGTAGCGAGGCTTGAACGATCCAGACCGTCCCTCCAGCTTGAGCATCTCGGAGCGGTTGAGCAGGAAATGAAGCATCAGGACAGCAGTGACCAGCATCGCCAGCCCCGTTCCTATAGCGGCTCCCATCACACCCAAACTGAGCACGTAGATAAATATGTAGTTGAACGCCACATCCATCACACACATGCCGATATTCAGGATAGAGGGGATCTTCATGTTGCCTGAACACTTCAGCATGGAGCCAGCCAGGCCTTCCATCTGGAAGAATATGCCGCAGAAGCCAAAGATGGCAAAATAGACGGAGGCGTCGTGGGCTATCTCCTCAGTACCTCCCAGCCAATAAGGAAGGAAGGGACTGATGCCCACACATATCAGACTCATGACGATCGCCCAGATGAGGCAGCACACCAGCGACTGGCGCAGCACATGACGCGCAGCCTCAAAGTCGTTGGCACCAATAAAATGCGCCACCTGAACGGAGAAGCCCAAGGAGACAGCAGACGACAGTCCACCCATCAACCAACCTGTGGTCTCCACCAGTCCGATGGAGGCCGAGGCCCTTGCACCAAGATGTCCCACCATCGAGGCATCGATGAAGAACATCACCGTAGCAGATATCTGGGCAAGGATGCTGGGAATACTCAGACTGACGATGAGCCGCAGCTTTTCCTGCTGCGTCATCGCCCGGCCTTCACGGATATAGGCCAGCAAGTCGTTGCCTTTCTGCCCAGCCATCGTCCACTACAATCAGAAGAAGAGCATGCGCTCGACCCAATAGATCAACATACCTGACAGATAGCCCACAAAGGCTATCCACGTGACCTTCTTCATATACCAGCCGAAGGTGATTTTCTCCAGACCCATGACGACTACGCCGGCAGCGGAGCCGATGATGAGCATCGAACCGCCCACACCGGCACAGTAGGCCAGGAGCTGCCAGAAGATACCGTCAACAGCCATCGCACCGTCAGCTGCCACAGGATACATACCCATACAACCGGCAACCAGCGGCACGTTATCAACGATACTCGACAGCACGCCGATAATGCCGTTTATCAGGTAGTAGTTACCTGAGAAGGCTTCGTTGAGTCCCTCGCCCAGCAAGGTCAGCACGCCGACTTCCTGCAAGACGGCGACAGCCATCAGGATACCAAGGAAGAACATGATGGTGGAAAGGTCGATCCTCGACAGCAGGTCGCTCACACGCTTGGCCATCGTATCGTCCTCGGCGGTATTGTAATGGAAGATCTCCGTCACTGTCCATAACACACCCAGCACGAGCAGAATTCCCATGAACGGCGGCAGGTGGGTAAGAGTCTTGAACACAGGGACAAAGCAGAGTCCACCGACACCCAGCCAGAAGATAATATCGCGCTGGGCTTTGGTAAACTGGCTGACATCGGCCTTCGGCAGGTTCTGCTCCTTGTCGAACTTTCCCTGTAGCATAAACTGCATGATGAAGGCCGGAATGACCATCGACACTAACGACGGAATGAAGATCTCCGTAATCACACCTTGTGTCGTAATGACTCCCTTGATCCAGAGCATGATGGTGGTGACATCGCCAATGGGCGAGAACGCACCTCCAGAGTTGGCAGACAAGATGACCAAGGCAGCATAGATCATACGTTCCTCACGTGACTGCACCAGCTTGCGCAGTACCATAATCATCACGATGGACGTGGTCAGATTGTCGAGGATGGCCGAGAGGAAGAACGTGATAAACGCCACGCGCCAGAGCAGTTTACGCTTGGAACGCGTCTTGATGGTGTCGCGAACGAAGTTGAAGCCACCATTCGAATCGACGATTTCCACAATGGTCATCGCACCCATCAGGAAGAACAGCGTACCACCGGCATCGCCCAGATGGTGCTCAATCACCTCCGCAATGTGATGTAACACGCTGTCGGGAGCCACTTCAGGATAATAAGTACCTGGACTCAACATGAAGAGAGTCCAACACCCCACACACATCAGCAGGGCAATGGCTGCCTTGTTGATTTTGGTAAAGCTCTCCAAGGCTATACAGAGATAACCCACGATAAAGAGCGTCACAATAATAACTGTCAATGTTGTCATTTTTGTTTTTTCTTTAAAATTTGCCACAAAGGTAATAAAAAGTTAAGAGTTGAACATTGAAAGTTGAAAGTTTTTTATGTAAACGTTTAACTTTCTCGCATAGAAATTTGGTGTTTCGCACAATTCTTCGTAATTTTGTCAACCATGAACGAGAAATTAACAGTTCCCCTACAGGAGAGGACAGAGAAGGATGCTCAAGCCGAGAGCTGGAGCGAGGTGGTCATATTGGCCGATGCAGACTACATTGACCATGTGGCTTTCAACCTGATTGTCAACTTCGAACGAATGCTGGAACGACGTATTCCGCAGGCAGACCTCACACGCTGGTTAGACTGTGTGGCATTGGACGGAGGGATAAGACCCTCTGCCGAGAGGCAAGACATGCCCCACTCTATCCAAGTCATCCTGTTTCACAAGGAGAAAGAGATGAAGAACTTCCAACCTGCTTCTTTTGCCGATCTGGACGGCAAGGCATTCAGCGACAGCCTGGGCGAGTTCTGTATCAGTTGCGTGAAGGTAGAGGAGCTGACGACGATGGGCGACCTTTTCGTGGAGTCGTTGCAACATATCTGCCAACAGCAGGAGGTGAAGCATCTGATGGTGATACCCAACGCCGAAGATTCCGCCATATATAATAAAGTACGCGAGACGCTCAACCATATCGGCAACGACGAGAAGCGCATCACCGTCTTCGCCATGCAGCCCTTGCAGGGCGGTCGCTTCTGTCAGGAGATTCTCGGCTACTCGCTGATGGCTGCGTTGGGAATCAAAGGAGAGGAAATTAATAACAAACAATCATTATAAACAAGGAAACATGAAAAGAACATTCTTACTCTGCATACTGTTTACTATAGTAATTTGCGGCTGCAAAGACATCAAGAAGACAATTCTTCGTCTCAAAGAGCCACAGGGAAAGGAGTTCTCTGTCAAGCACATGAGGTTTGAAGGCAGTTCCAAATACCAGAATGCCGAAGCACGCCTGACGCTTGACATGGATTACCCGGAGGGTGAAAGTATGGCAGCTTTTATACTGCGAAGCAGGCTATACGAGATGCTCATGGGAGAATCAATTACTGAAGACATCAAGGACGGACAAGTGTTTTTTGACAGGTTGCTGGCCAAATACAAGAAGGAGAACAGTCCCGAGAACATCAGGGACATGCTGGAGGAAGGCATCGGAACCGAATGGGCTGAGAATATCCGCTTCAAGAAAGAATGGGAGAACGAGCACATTGTATCATTTACCCTTAGCGTAGATGCATTTAACGTCGGCAATGCCACGTCTAGTGCATGGATAAAGGACATTACTATGCGCAAGGATAGCGGATGGATACTGGGCTGGGAAATGTTCAAGTCGCAGAAAAAGGTTAAAGCGGCTATTGACGAGATGCTCATAACGAAATATGGACGTGAAGGTGCCGACCTATACGACAACGGCATACCCATGCCTGAAGACCCCCTTTTCCTGGCCAATGGTGTCCGTTTCGACTACGGTGACTATAGCATCGTTACGCCACACGTCTATGAAGAGACAGGAGAATACCCCTGCTGTCTGCTCACCTACGACATGTATAAGGATCTGCTGACGGACGAGGCCTGCAGCCTTCTGGGGCTAGAGTGATGTTATCACAGACCGTAATTTGGCAAAATGAGGACAATAAAGAAAAAACAATAAAAACAGTTCACTATGGCAAGAGTATTAATGATTGGCGCAGGTGGCGTGGCTACCGTAGCAGCACACAAGATTGCACAGAACACTGACGTGTTCGACGAGTTTATCATTGCAAGTCGCCGCAAGGAGAAATGCGACGCGATAGTAAAAGCCATCCATGATAAAGGGCTTACAATGGATATTAAGACTGCCCAGGTTGATGCCGACGATGTGGAGCAGCTGAAGGCACTGTTCAACCAGTACAAGCCGGAGCTGGTCATCAACCTCGCCCTGCCTTATCAGGACCTTACCATCATGGATGCCTGTCTGGCCTGTGGCTGCTCATATCTGGACACTGCCAATTACGAGCCGAAGGATGAGGCACATTTCGAGTACTCCTGGCAGTGGGCATACAAGGAACGTTTCGAACAGGCAGGATTGACTGCTATTCTTGGCTGTGGTTTTGACCCTGGTGTTAGTGGTATCTATACAGCATACGCTGCCAAGCACCACTTCGACGAGATGACACAACTGGACATCGTCGATTGTAATGCCGGCAACCATCACAAAGCGTTTGCCACCAACTTCAACCCAGAAATCAACATCCGCGAGATTACCCAAAAAGGACTCTACTACGAGAATGGTGAGTGGAAAGAAACAGAGCCGCTTAGTGTACACCAACCCATCACCTACCCCAACATCGGTCCGCGTGAGTCATACCTCATGCACCACGAAGAGCTGGAATCGCTGGTAAAGAACTACCCCAGCATCAAGTTGGCACGTTTCTGGATGACTTTCGGACAACAATACCTTACCTATCTCGACGTCATTCAAAACATCGGTATGAGCCGTATTGACGAGTTGGAGTATGAAGCACCACTCGCTGATGGTACAGGCACGGCCAAGGTTAAAATTGTCCCCCTACAGTTCCTCAAGGCCGTATTACCCAACCCACAGGACCTCGGTGAAAACTATGACGGTGAAACCTCTATTGGCTGCCGCATCAAAGGCACCAAAGATGGTCTCACGCGAACATATTATATATATAACAATTGCTCCCATCGGGCAGCCTACGAGGAGACGGGCATGCAAGGTGTTAGCTACACTACTGGTGTTCCTGCCATGATCGGTGCCATGATGTTCATCAAGGGCATTTGGCGCAAACCAGGTGTTTTCAACGTCGAGGAGTTCGATCCCGATCCCTTCATGGAGCAACTAAACCTTCAGGGACTCCCCTGGCACGAAGTGTTCGACGGAGATCTGGAGCTATAGTTAAGCTATACACATTACAATCCTCTTTTTAATACTCACTCGGAAATGCAAAAGAAAAATAAGTTTTCCTTTTGCATTTCGCTCGCTTATTCGTACCTTTGCAGGCAAAAAAAGAGAAAGATGAAAATATTACTATTGGGCAGCGGTGGCCGTGAGCACGCGCTGGCCTGGAAAATCGCTCAAAGTAACAAGTGTGACAAACTGTTTATTGCTCCTGGCAATGCGGGTACGTCTGGTATCGTACTATCCAACGGCAGCCAAAGCGAGAACATTCAGATAAAAGCCGATGACTTTGAAGCCATCAAGTCGTTCTGCGTGGAGCAGGGAATAGACATGGTGGTGGTAGGTCCCGAAGATCCACTGGTCAAAGGTATCTACGATGACTTGAAGCAGGATGTGCGAACCAGCCACATCCCCGTCATAGGTCCGTCGAAGGCTGGTGCCGTACTGGAGGGCAGCAAGGACTTTGCCAAGGGGTTCATGCAGCGTCATAACATCCCTACCGCCCGTTATCAGACGTTCACGCCAGACACGGTGGAGGAAGGCTTTGCGTTTCTCGAAAGTCTGGAGCCCCCCTACGTACTAAAGGCTGACGGTCTGTGTGCCGGCAAGGGTGTGCTGATACTACCCACGCTGGAAGAAGCCAAACTGGAATTACAGGAGATGCTGGGGGTTACTGAAATGAGGGATGGAGAAAATGAGAAAATGAAAAATGTGGAGACATCCCATCCCAAGTTCGGCAGTGCCTCAAGCCGCGTGATCATTGAGGAGTTCATGAGCGGCATCGAGTGTTCCGTCTTTGTGCTTACCGACGGCGAGCACTACCAGATACTACCCGAGGCAAAGGACTACAAACGCATTGGCGAGGGTGACACGGGCCTGAACACAGGTGGCATGGGTAGCGTATCGCCCGTCCCGTTTGCTACAAAGGAATGGACGCAAAAGGTAGAAGACCGTATCATTCGCCCCACTGTGGAAGGTCTGAAGGCCGAGGGCATTGACTATAAGGGGTTTATCTTTTTCGGTCTGATAAACAGGCCTACCACCGGCTCCGCCCCAGAGGGAAGCGAGAAACGGGAAATGGGAGAGCCCTACGTCATCGAGTACAACTGTCGTATGGGAGATCCCGAGACTGAGACGGTGATGCTGCGTCTGAAGTCAGACATCGTCGATCTGTTTGAAGGCGTGGCCGAAGGTAATCTCGACCAGCGTCAGGTGGAGTTTGACGAGCGTAGTGCCGTTTGTGTGATGCTGGTGAGCGGCGGCTATCCTCAGGCGTACAAGAAGGGCTACGTGATTAAAATGAGAGATGGAGAAAATGAGGAAATGAGGAATAACACCATTGTCTTCCATGCAGGTACGACATTCCACGATGGACAGGTGGTCACCAACGGCGGTAGGGTAATTGCCGTCTCATCGTACGGCATGGACAAGGAGGAAGCCCTGCATCGGTCGTTTGAAGTGGCCCAACAGATAGACTTCACTGACAAATATTTCCGTCGGGACATTGGGAAGGACCTGAGAGAACATTGAAGATTAAACATTAAAGATTAAACATTAAGGATTAAATTCGCTTCGCTCAGAAGCGTAAAGATTAAAGATTGAAGAGAGGGAGTGATTAAGCGAATACAGAACAGAGTAGCGGAGAGCCGCATATTGCTGCCCATAGTGACCGTTTACGGTGTACTGGTGTGGCTGGCGGCAGGACTTGTCACCCAGCAGTGGTGGTTGCAGTTCCTGTCGTTTGCTGCTGCAACGTACATGATGGTGGAGCTGAACAATCAGAACGCACTCATACGCATCTATTCGCGCATGGTGAGCTGCTCTTTCATCGCTCTGTCATGCCTATCGTGCTTCCTGTTTGCTTCGTTGGACGCAGCACTATCTACTGTTACTTTCGTAGCATTCCTACTGTTGCTGTTCCGAACCTACCAGGACCAGCAGTCGCCTGGCAACACGTTCTATGCCTATATCTTGTTAGGACTATCGAGCCTGATAAACATCCGCATCCTCTACTTTCTGCCACTATTTTGGCTATTCATGGCATTTAAGATACAATCGTTATCGTGGCGCACGTTCATTGCCTCTGTTCTCGGTACGCTATTGCCATATTGGTTTGCTGCCGCCTATTTCGCCTATAAGTCAGACTTTTCACCGATGCTGGAGCACTTCGCACAGTTAGGACAGATAAGCTTTCCTGCCGAATATCAGGCACTGACATTGTCGCAAATACTCAGCTTTGCTTTGCTGACGGTATTGAGTCTGACAGGAGCCATACACTACTTGCGTACACGCTACCGTGACAAAATACGTACGAGGATGCTTTTCGACTGTTTCATCATCATCGTTGCCATTGCCATCGTACTGCTCGTTCTGCAACCTCAGCACTACACCTTGCTGATCGTTGTCATAACCGTCTGTACCAGTCCGCTCATCGCGCACTTTATAGCACTAACTCACACACGGTGGACCAACGCAGGGTTCTATGTCATTTTGGCTGCAACATTCATCATCACCATCCTGAACCTATGGATGCTTTTATTCAACTCCTGACAGAATGGGGCTACGGCGGACTCTTCGTCGGTGCATTTCTGGCAGGCAGTGTACTGCCCTTCAACAGCGAGACAGTCATGGCTGCACTCTACGTAGCCGGACTTGACCCGCTGGGATTGCTGATATGGGGCACATTGGGAAACTTCCTGGGATCAGTGTTCAACTACTTCGTTGGCCGTATGGGTAAGATGGAATGGATAGAACGCTGGCTGAAAGTGAAACGTGAGAAGCTGGAACGCGCACAGCGATGGGTAGCCAAGTACGGTGCATGGATGGGACTATTGGCGTGGATTCCGCTGTTAGGGTCGGCTATCACTGTCGCTCTGGGTCTGATGCGCTCCAACATCCCTATGACATTTACCGCCATCCTAACGGGTAAGTTGGTGCGTTACCTTCTGGTCATCTACGGTACCAGCCTTTTTATGTAAAGTTGAAAAGTTAAAAAGTTGAAAAGTTAAAATCTTTCATCTTCCATCTTTAATCTTTTTCGTATCTTTGCAGGCATTATTCATATATATAGAAAAAGATGAAACAATTCAGACTGGTGGATAATTCCCTTGGATGGCTGGCGTTCCTGATTGCCGCCATCTGCTACATCTCCACCATTGAACCCACCGCATCGTTCTGGGACTGCCCGGAATTTATCTCAACAGGTTACAAACTCGAAGTCGGACACCCACCTGGAGCACCATTCTTCATGCTTACCGCTAATCTCTTCTCACAGTTGGTTAGCGACCCCAGTCAGGTGGCTCGTATGGTGAACACGATGAACGCACTGCTGTCGGCAGTCACCATACTGTTCCTCTTCTGGACCATTACACACCTGGTACGGCGTCTGCTCATTGACAAGTGGGAGGAGATGACCACTGCCAAGATGATTGCCATTGAGGCATCGGGCATGGTGGGCGCACTCATATACGCCTTCAGCGATACCTTCTGGTTCTCAGCCGTCGAAGGTGAGGTATATGCCTATTCTTCAGCCTTCACCGCCGTCGTATTCTGGCTCATACTGAAGTGGGAAGACCATGCCGACGAGCCGCATGCAGACCGCTGGCTGGTACTTATCTTCTATATGACCGGACTTTCCATCGGTGTTCACCTGCTGAACCTACTCTGCCTGCCCGCTATTGTGCTGGTATGGTACTATCGCCGTCACCGTAATCAGGATGCCTCGAAGGATTTAAAGGGCTCGCTTATCGCACTGGGCTTCTCCATCGTCATCCTGGCAGCCGTGCTCTACGGCGTAGTTCCCGGTATCGTACGTGTCGGCGGATGGTTTGAGCTGTTGTTCGTCAATGTGCTGGGCTGCCCGTTCAACACAGGTGAAATCATCTATATCATCCTGCTCATCGGTATCATTATCTGGGCTATTTACGAGACATTCACCAACCGCAGCGAGATGCGCCAGAACATCGCCTTCGTACTGTCTGTCGGCATGTTGGGCATACCCTTCATCGGACATACCTGGCTCACCATCGTAGCTGGCATCCTTATACTCATCGGACTGTGGTTCCTGTTGCGTTACAGGCATGAAAAGAAAGCACTGGTCAGCGCACGTCTGAAGAACACGTCGCTGCTTTGCATGCTGATGCTCATGATAGGCTACTCCAGCTATGCACTTATCGTCATCCGTTCGTCGGCCAACCCGCCCATGGACCAGAACTCACCAGAAGACATCTTTACATTGGGCGAATATCTCAGCCGCGAACAGTACGGTACGCATCCGTTACTATGGGGTCCTGCCTATACATCACAAGTGGAGCTAAAAGCTGAAGGCAACATGTGCCGCCCCGTTATGGACAAGGGAGCCCCCGTCTATCAGCGTAAGGAGAAAGCATCGGCTGATGAAAAGGATGAGTACTTCATCGTCAACACCAAAGACCAGTACAAGTACGCCCAGAACATGCTGTTCCCCCGCATGTACGACAGCGGACACGCCAATTCCTACGAACAGTGGATGAACGGTGTGGAGGGTTATGAAGTGCCCTACGACCGCTGCGGTGAGGAAATCATCGTGAAGATGCCGTCGCAAATGGAGAACCTTTGGTTCTTTATCACCTACCAGTGTAACTTTATGTACTGGCGATACTTTATGTGGAACTTCGCAGGCCGCCAGAATGACATACAAGGAAATGGAGAGCCCGAACACGGTAACTGGATCACAGGAATTCCCTTCTTCGACAACATGCGTCTGGGCGACCAGGACAAACTGCCCGACTACATCAAGGAGAACAAGGGTCACAACGTGTTCTACTGTCTGCCGCTCATACTCGGTCTGCTGGGACTCTTCTGGCAGTCGCTTATGAAGCAGCAAAAGGGTATCCGTCAGTTCTGGGTGGTCTTCTTCCTGTTCTTCATGACAGGACTGGCCATTGTCATCTACCTGAACCAGACACCCAATCAGCCACGTGAGCGTGACTACGCCTATGCTGGCTCGTTCTATGCCTATGCCATCTGGTGTGGTATGGGCGTGGCAGCTATCTACGATGTGCTGAAGCGTTTCGCCAAGAAGCATGAGGCGGTTGTTGCCGCCATCTGCGGTGTAGCAGCCCTGCTGGTGCCCATTCAAATGGTCAGTCAGACCTGGGACGACCACGACCGTTCAGGCCGTTATACCTGCCGCGACTTCGGTCAGAACTACCTCATGTCACTACAGCTGACGGGCAACCCCATCGTCTATACCAACGGTGACAACGACACCTTCCCGCTTTGGTACAACCAGGATGTGGAAGGCGTGCGAACCGATGCCCGTGTCTGTAATTTAAGTTATCTGCAGACCGACTGGTATATTGACCAGATGTGCCGTCCCGCCTACGACTCACCCAGCGTGCCCATCACATGGCCCCGTATTGAGTATGCAGGACGTACCAACGACTATGTGCAGATATATCCTGAAGTCAAGGAGAGCATCAAGGTACTCTACAAAAAATATCCCGATGAGGCACGTGCCATGTTTGGCGACAACCCCTTCGAATTGAAGAATATCTTGAAGTACTGGGTACGCAATGAGATTAACAACGAACAGCGTGAGGTGATGAAACTCATCATGGGCGAAGGAAACACCCTGCATGTCATTCCTACCGATACGCTCTACATGACCATCGACAAGGATGCCGTACGCAAGAGCGGTATGATGATGCAAGGCGACTCCATACCCGACCAGATGGTTATCTCGCTAAAGGGACACGGCGGGCTCATCAAGAATGACCTCATGATGCTCGAAATGATTGCACAGTGTAACTGGACACGACCCATCTACGTGGCAATGACCGTAGGTAGCGACAATTACATGAACCTCGGTGACAACTTCGTACAGGAGGGACTGGTCAACCGCATCACACCGTTCACCACCAATACGCCCGGTGCCGAGAACTTCGACATCGACAAGACCTATGACATCGTGATGAACCGCTTTAAATTCGGCGGGCTCGACAAACCGGGACTCTATCTCGACGAGACAGTTATGCGCATGTGCTATACCCATCGGCGCATCTTTGCTCAACTGGTCAGCAAACTGGTGCAGAAGCACCGCTATGAAGAGGCAAAGAAGGTGCTGGCATACAGTGAGAAGATGATTCCGACCTTCAACGTCCCCGACTGCTACGACTCCGGAACGCTTGAAATCACTCAGGCCTACGCTGCCGTTGGCGACAGGAAGATGACAAAGACCCATCTTGACAACCTCTGGAAACGGTCATCACAGAGCATCAACTACTATTACAATCAGGAAAGCGTCTGGTTCCTGTCGTCACACAGGGAGTTACTGTTAAACTTCTACGTGCTGGAGAATTGTGCAGATATTGCATCGAAGACCAATCCATCGTGGATCAAGACAGACCTGAAGGTGCTGGACTTCGCCAAGCCTATCTGGACACGCTCAACAGCCATCCTCAAGCAGAACATGGCCAGCGGACGCATACTCTCTGCCGACGATGAGAACTTTATGCACTTCTTCGTGTTGCAACAGCTCAACTCCATCATGACCGCAGCCAACATACCTGAGGCCGACAAATACTTCGAGGAACTCCTGCAGCTGATGACCCAATACCGCGACATGGGCGGAAGATTGCAATAAATCAGAAAGTTAAAAGCTCATAGTTCATAAGTCTGCATGATAATCGAGCAACCCACCAAATGGCTACGATGGATGTTTCCTGACGCTCTATGGCGGATGGACAAGACGGAGAAGGCCGTTTATCTGACCTTTGACGACGGGCCGATACCCGAAGCCACGCCATTCATTCTTGACACCCTGAAGGAGCATGGCATTAAAGCCACCTTCTTCATGGTGGGCGACAACGTCAGGAAGCATCCCGAGCTATTGGAACGTATCAAAGATGAAGGTCATCAGGTGGGGAATCACACATACAACCATCTGGGAGCCTTCAAACACTGGACGGTCACCTATATCATCAACACCTTCAAGGCCAACGAACTGATACACTCCCACCTGTTCAGACCGCCACATGGAGTGATGCGCTGGAGTGAATATTACTGGTTGAGAAAGCACTTCAATATTGTCATGTGGGATCTCGTCACACGCGACTACTCCAAATGGATGACGGCTGAAGATGTGCTCAACAACGTGAAACGCTATACCCGCAACGGCAGCATCATCACCTTCCACGACTCGATCAAGAGCATTGACAAGTTACGTTATGCACTACCCGAAGCCATCAAATGGCTTAAACAGGAGGGTTATGCATTCAAGATTTTCGATTAGCTACAAAAATAAAATCGAATTTATTTTGTGTTTTGCTCGATTTACTGTATCTTTGAACCCTCGAAAACACTAAGACCTATAAATATGATAGACGTAAAAGCAACATTAGCCTCAGCAGAGGAACGCATGGAGATGGCAGCACTCTTCCTGGAAGAAGAGCTGAACCGCATCCGTGCCGGACGCGCCAATGTAGCCATCCTCAGTGGCGTGAGAGTAGAATCGTACGGTCAGAAAGTACCTCTGAACCAAGTAGCAACCGTCAACTGCCCCGATGCACGTACCATCGCCATCAAGCCCTGGGACCGTAAGCAGATCAGGGATATTGAGAAAGCCATCATGGACAGCGACGTAGGCATCACCCCAGAAAACAATGGTGAGGTCATTCGTTTGGGTATCCCCCAGCCAACCGAAGAGCGTCGTCGTGACCTGGTGAAGCAATGCAACAAAATCTGCGAGAAGGCCAAAGTTGAGGTTCGCAACGTTCGTGGTGATATCAAGGACAAGCTGAAGAAAGCCATCAAGGATGGACTCAGCGAGGACAATGAAAAAGATGCAGAGCTCGACCTTCAGAAACTGCACGACAAATACATCAAGAAGCTTGACGAGCTGATTGAGGCCAAAAACAAGGAAATCATGACAGTATAAGGTCAAGTGAAAAAGGGACTCGTAGTTAAAAACACAGGGAGTTGGTACACCGTTCTGTCGGACGATGGCCAACTCCTTGATTGTAAGATCAAGGGAAACTTCCGTTTGCGTGGCATCAGGAGCACGAATCCTGTGGCTGTAGGCGACAGGGTAAATGTAAGCCTCCCCCCGACCCCCTCCCAAGGAGGGGGAGCATGGATAGTTGGTATCGAGGAGCGTCGCAACTACATTATCCGCAAGAGCATCAATTTGTCGAAACAAAGTCACATCATCGCGGCCAACGTCGATCAGGCATTCCTGATTATTACCGTGGTAAAGCCACAGACCTCCACAACCTTCATTGACCGTTTTCTGGCTTCTGCCGAGGCTTATCGCGTACCCGTCGTACTTATATTCAACAAGACTGACCTGCTCGACGCTGACGAGCTGCGCTACCAGCAGATGATGATACAGCTCTATGAAACCATTGGTTATGAGTGTCATGCCATCTCTGCCGAGACAGGTGAAGGCGTTGAAGAGCTACGCCCGCTGCTCGAAGGCAAAGTCACCGTTTTGAGTGGCAACAGCGGTGTAGGCAAATCGACGCTCATCAATCGTCTTGTTCCCAATGCAAAACTGCGCACTGCCGACATCAGTGATGCCCACCAGACGGGCATGCACACCACTACGTTCTCGGAAATGATCAGCCTATCCACACCGCTCCAGACCCCCTCTGACTCCCTCTGTTTAGGGGGAGAACAAGTTGCCTCCCCTAAACAGGGGAGGATGGAGAGGTCCTCATTCCTCATCGATACTCCGGGTATTAAGGGCTTTGGCACCTTCGACATGGAACCAGAGGAGATAACGAGCTATTTCAAGGAAATATTCGAATTCTCCAAACAGTGCCGCTTCAACAACTGCACACATACCCATGAGCCGGGCTGTGCCGTACTGAAAGCTCTCGACGACCATTACATAGCCGAGAGCCGTTATCAAAGTTATCTCTCCATGCTTAACGACAAGGATGAGAACAAATACCGCGAAGCCTACTGAGACTTCGCGGTATTCTTTTATCCGATGGTTATTGTATATTTCGACATAAACGAAGCACCCGGCAACAGGTGGTTCATCAGTGGCTTGTCCTTGAACTCGCCTTTGTAACCGCGTGGGTCTCCTATGCCGTACCAAGGCTCGATGCAGACAAAGGGAGCATGCTTGTCGAAGGGACTCCAAAAGGCACAGACAGGAGTCTTGTAGTCAACTGTCACAGCCGGCTCACCGTCGGTATCCATTAACATGGCACGATGGGTCTGGCTCTTGTGGATCTTTACACTGTCGTTACGCCAGAAGCTGTTGTTAAACTCCATGATGCCCATATCGGCCTCCAACGGGATCTCCACCATGTCGTGTGAACCGTCAGCATAACTCTTCAGTGAGTCCATCGGTTCCTCATTGTCCAACTTAATCAGACCTTCGGTCTTGCCGCCGGGTACATTGAAGGCAGGATGACCACCTATCTGGAAGTGAATCTCTCGGGTGTCCGTATTTTCCACGTGCCAAATGACGTGAACCTTGTTACCCTCCAGCCGGTAGGTGACGGCAAGATTGAAGCAGAAGGGATAATCCTTCAGCGTCTCCTCACTCTCGTGCAGGGCAAAAGTCGCCTTGTCTTCCGTCTGACTAATCAGTGTGAACACCATGTCGCGGGCAAAACCATGACGTGGCAAGTGGTACTCCCTACCCTCCACATAGTACGTGTCGTTCTCCACACTGCATACCAGGGGAAACAATATCGGACTGCGACGTGGCCAATACTGCGGATCACCCTGCCAAAGGTATTCACGGCCCTCTGCGTTTTGGATACTCTGGAGTTCGGCTCCTAACTCTGCGACCTTGACGGTCAGCTGCTCGTTCTTTAGTTCTATCATATTTGTATTGATTAGTATTGAGTTTGTTGATTATTCATTCTTCTGACTTGTTTTCCTGGGCAGGCGTTTGGCCTTACGCAGTGCTTCGGTAATAATCCACTGCAACTGGCCATTGGTGCTGCGGAACTCGTCTGCAGCCCATGCTTCTATCGCGTTCATCGTATCAGCATCCACGCGAAGTATAAAACTCTTTGTGCTCTTTTCCACCATAGACAAGAACCCTGAAAGACAAATCAATGATTCAATGTTCCCGTATTTACTACTGGCTGGGCTGACTCGTCACCGCAAAGCACCACAAGCAGGTTGCTGACCATAGCGGCCTTCTTGTCATCGTCCAGCTCAACAATATGCTCATTCGACAACTTGTCGAGTGCCATCTTTACCATTGAGACGGCACCTTCCACAATCTTTTCACGCGCTGTTATAATAGCCGAAGCCTGCTGACGACGCAGCATGACGGCTGCAATCTCAGGGGCGTAGGCCAGATAGTTGATACGGGCTTCAACCACCTCTATGCCAGCCAGTGCCAGTCGTTCGTCAAGTTTCTGCTCCAATTGTTCGTTAATCTCGTCAGCACTCGAACGGAGTGTCGGCTCGTTGTGCAGACTGTCTTCATCATCATAGGCATACTGACCGGCCACCTGACGCAGGGCAGCGTCGCTCTGCACACGAACAAAGTTCTCCAGTGCATTCATCAGTCCTTTCGTATCGCTGCCCACTGCATTCGGATTAGCAGCCATTGTCTGTGAATCAACCTCAAACAGAGCTTTATAGGTATCTTTCAGCTTCCACACCAAAACCAGACCGATCATGACTGGATTACCAGTTTTATCGTTCACCTTGATGGGCTCGGCATCCAAGTTACGTGCACGCAAGCTCACCTTCTTTTTACCATAAAACGGATTAATCCAATAGAAACCGGTTTCTGAAAACGTACCGCTATATTTGCCAAACCATGTTGTGACAAAGGCCACATTAGGTTCCAATTGCATAAAACCACATGAACAGATAATGTTGGCAATGAATCCCAACGACCCGACACACAACAGACAACCACCCAAAAGTTCCTGCCCGTCTTCTTCGGCTAACAGGACAATGCCGTAGATGGCAGCTGCTGCCAATACAACATACAATACAAGATTAATGAACAGCATCAGAAAACCGTTCATTGCACAACCCTTGAATTTGATTTCCTTTGTTTCCATCTTTCTATAACCTTAAACAACTTGATATCATTTTGATATTGCAAAGATATTAGATTTTCTTCATTTGGCAATGGAATCCAACGAGCATTTAACATTCTTTTCAATTACATCGGGAGCTTTTCTTTGGTATTTTACTCGGTTTGAGCTGACAATCGAAGATAGGCTGCACCTCGAAAATGAAAATAAATGGTAATTTATTTTGCATTTCGCTCGGTTTGCACTATCTTTGCATCATGAATATAGAAGAAATAAAGGGAAAGAAGATTGCAGTACTGCTATCTGGTGGCGTCGATAGTGCTGTGGCTGTCCACCAGCTGGCAGAGTTGGGTCTGCATCCAGACTGCTTCTATATTAAAATAGGTGCCACTCCCGACCCCTCCAAGAAAGGGGAACCCGAGTGGGACTGTTCGATGGAGGAGGACATGGAAATGGCAACGGCCGTTGCCCGCAAATACGGGTGTCAGCTGGAGGTGGTCGATTGCCACAGGGACTACTGGGAGAAGGTAACGCGCTATACCATGGAGAAGGTTCGTGCAGGCCTGACGCCCAACCCTGACGTCATGTGCAACCGCCTCATCAAGTTCGGTGCCTTCGACGAGAAGTGTGGTCACAACTATGATCTTATTGCCACCGGTCATTATGCACAGACGGAGATGGTTCCCCTCTCATCCCCCCTTGGGGGGAAGACCCGCCGCGATGAATCATCCCCCCAAGGGGAGACAGGAGGGGGATTGAAATGGCTTTGTACCAGTCCGGACCCCGTGAAGGATCAGACCGACTTTCTGGCACAGATCTATGACTGGCAGTTACGGAAGGCGCTATTTCCCATTGGTCACCTGATGAAGGATGAAGTGCGGCAGATTGCCGAGCGCGAACATCTTATAAATGCCAGACGTAAGGACTCACAGGGCATCTGTTTTCTGGGCAAGATCAATTATAATGACTATATCCGCCACTATCTGGGTGAGCAGCCTGGTGACGTCGTGGAGTTGGAAACAGGCAAGAAGATAGGCCGCCATCACGGACTGTGGTTTCATACCATCGGCCAGCGGCATGGACTGGGATTCGGTGGCGGTCCGTGGTTTGCCGTGAAAAAGGACATGGAACAGAACCTGCTCTACGTCAGTCACGGCTACGACCCGGCAACGGCCTACCGTCAGGAGTTTTGTGTCAGGGATATGCACTGGCTGACCGTTCCGTTCACGATGTGTCATGTACCAGACACGACACAACAGGAAGGCAGTCCCATCACGTTCAAGATCCGTCATACGCCAGAATTCCACAAGGGCTGGCTGCTGATGAACAATGAACCGGGAAGTACCGGTGCTCTCATCCGCTCCGAGAAGCCTATCCATGGTGTAGCACCCGGTCAGTTCTGCGTCATCTACGACAAGGAGCACCACCGCTGCTACGGATCTGCGGAGATTTCCGTGGGAGATGGCATTTAATTCACAGTTAAAGTCACGAGCCTAAAACTTGAATTCCAAATCTCAAAGCCTATATGTACACTAAGATACTACTTGAAGCAATCCTCTACCTGCCGCTTATAGCCATACCGCCCACGGTATGGATGTCAGTCTTTGTGCTGACAGTCATTGTGGCAGCACTCATCTATTACGACAGGCTCTACCAGCGAATGGCCAAACACCAGTCACGCATTATTCACGACTTCAACAACCGGTTGGCGCTGATTCTCAATGCCGACAAGACCAACATCTGGACCTACGATGTTCCTACACGCAGATACCAGCGCATGAATGCCGAGGGTGTCATTGACAAGCTGGAATACACACCCATCGACTTCTCCCGTTTCTTTAACCGCAACGACTTTGAGGAAATGCGCAATGAGATATTTGCAGTCCGCGACGGCAAGAAAGTATCGGTCTGTCTGCAAATGCGCGGCTCCTCATCAGAGACGGTATCGGGTCCGCGACGCTACGAGGTCAAGGTATCCGTACTCCGTCGTGACGATTCGGGCAAGCCTCTTACCATTCTGGGCGTTCAGCGTGACATTACCGACGAAAGGAATTTGCGTGAAAGAGAACGTGAGCGTTTGTTAAGATACCAGACGGTATTCAATTCCTCACTTGTTGATATGGTGTTATACGACGAGAACGGTATTCTGACCGACATCAACGACCAGTCGGCACAATCGTTCCATATTGCGAACAAGCAAGCACTCATCGAGGCCAACCAGCACATCAGCGAGATGACCAGTTTCGATAATATCGACCTCGACAACCTGGAACAGATGCGCTGTACAGCATTGATGGACCTCAACAAACTTGATGAGGAGGGCCGGAAATCCAATGTCGTGAAACTACAGGGTAAGCTGTACTATGAACTGATGATCTACCCTGTCCGCGATGACTTCGGTGAACTGCTGGCTATCTTTATGGAAGGCCGTAACATCACCGAAATGGTAGAGACGTTCAAGCGCCAGCAACAGTCGATGCGTGAACTGCAACAGGCTACGGAACGCGTTCGCAACTATACGGACAACATCAATATGGCGCTGAAGATGGCAGAATGCCGTATCATGAACTATATGCCTGATACACATACCCTTCAGATTATCAGTGACCTGAACATGCCGCAGCACGAGTTGTCACAGATACGTTCGCTTGACGTCATCGATTCCTCCTTCCGTTTAACGGCACGACGGTTGCTGCACCAGATGGACCACCGCAGTCTGAAGAACATCGACACACGACTGAAGACCATCTTCCACGAACAGGACGGAGAGAACGTATGGCTGACTTTCAACGGCATCCCCATGCACGACGAGGACGGCCATATCACCCATTATTTCGGCATGAGCCGTAACGACACCAAACTGGTCAGGACAGAAATGAAGCTGAAGGCAGAGACGCAGAAAGCCCAGGAAGCCGAGAACCTGAAGAACGCGTTCCTGCAGAACATGAGCTACGAGATACGTATCCCGCTGAATACGGTGCTGGGCTTTGCCGAGCTGTTTGAGAAAGACCACGACATCGAAGACGAACGGATATTCGTGGAGGAAATCAAGAAAAACTCGAACGCGCTGCTGGCACTGGTCAACGACATCCTCTATATCTCTCGTATCGATGCCCACATGATCGAGCCCAAACTGCAACCGACAGATTTCGCCAATTCGTTTGACACCCACTGCCACATGGGCTGGAGCGCAAATTCAAAGACAGAAATCAAGACCATCGTGGAGAATCCCTACGAGCACCTGATAGTCTCTATCGACGATGACATGCTGGGTAAAGTCATTGAGAACCTCGCAGGCTTTGCCATCTCCAACACCCAGGAAGGTATGGTACGTGCCAAGTATGAGTACCGTATGGGAATGCTTAACATCACGGTCGAAGATTCCGGCGAAGGCATTGCTGCCGACGTACTGCCTCACCTGTTCGACCGTTTCAGCCATAACCAAGACAAGCTACAATGCGGAACAGGTCTGGTGTTACCCATCGTCAAAGGTCTGGTGGAACTCATGGGCGGCACCATCGAGTGCAGTTCTGAACTGGGCAAGGGAACGACCGTCTGGTTGAGCATCCCATGTGAACTCATCAGCAGCGAGAAGAAAAAGGAATTCATTTAACGCAACTGCCTATGGACTCATATACCAGCTCTACGACATACAGCATGATTATCGTTGCCCTGTTCATCACGATACTGCTGGCCATTGCCATCTACTACATCGTTAAGCGACGCGTGGAAAGCTTGACGGCACGCGCCATGGAGGCCAACAACATGATGCAGCAGGCTCTCAGCCAAAGTGACCACCTCATTGTGGCTCTGAACCTGAAGGACAACAAGTTTTACAACATACACGACAGCCGTCTGCCTGCCACCGGACTGCCGATCAGCGATGCCGCATCACTGGTACATCCTGACGATCGGGAGGCCTACTTCTCCCTCATAGAACGGCTCCGCAGCGGAGAGAAGCAGGAAGACACGCTCGACTATCGCTTCAACGTTGTATATGATGGTAGCGAACCCATCTGGCACATTACACACAACCACGCCATACTGGAGTACGACAAGCAGGGCAATCCGTCCCACATCATCTGTATCATGAATGACGTAACAGACGATGAACGCATCCAGCAGCAGGACGAAGAGATGGCCAACAAATACGAAAATCTTTTCGAAGAGTCCATCATTGGCATCTCGTTCTACAATGCCGACGGCTATCTGATAGACTGCAACAGGATGATGCGTGAGATATGTAACTTCGAAGACCGCTACGACAGTGTGTTCTTCGATTCGTGTATCTTTGACTTTGCGCAATTCAACATCAACCGCGAACACGTGGAGGAGAACTGGCTCTGCATCAACCTCGAACTGCCGAAGCGCAACCTCAACAAATACCTGGAGGTACATGTACACCCCATCAACGACGAGAAGGGAAAACTGAAATACATCGCCATGGGTGTGCGTGATATTTCCCGTGAACGCGATCTGTACCTGCAGAGCAAGAAGAACAACATTCAAATCAGACAAGCCAACGACGAGATACACCGTTACGAGGAAGAGCTGCGCTATCTGTTGGAAAACAGTAAGATGCACGTGTGGCGCAGCTCATTTGAGAAACGCGAGATTGAGTTCCTCACAGACCTGCATAACCCCGTTGCCAGGATGTCTATCGAAGAGTTTGCACAGAGATTACAGACCAATGAGCAGGAATTGGCCGTCAAGCGTCTTATGCTGAAGACAGAAGAGAGGGAGCATAACAATATCGTTATCACACGTCCGTATAAGAATCTGTTTGTCAACGACGACAAGATACACTGGTACAACATGAACAGTATCCCCAGCTACGACGACAACGGTCAGCAGACAGGATACTTCGGACTGATACGCGACACCACCCGACTCATTGAGGAACAGGAGATGCTTAGACGCGAGACGGAGCGTGCCAACGACTCCGACCGCATGAAGAGTGTGTTCCTGGCCAACATGACACATGAGATTCGTACACCGCTCAATGCCATCGTAGGATTCAGCGACCTGCTCACTGCCATCGAGTCATCCGACGACAAGAAGGAGATGATACGCATCATACGTAACAACTGCGACATGCTGCTCAGACTCATCAACGACTTCCTTGCCATTTCAAGCGTTGAGAGCAACGGGCTGGAAATCACACCGGCCGACATCGACTTTGCACATGAATTTAATGACTACTGCCAATCGCTGGCACAGCGCGTCGTCGAACCGTCCGTACAGTTCATCAAGGACAACCCCTACAAGGAGTTGCATACCCGACTCGACAAAGAACGTATCGGACAAGTCATCACCAACTTCGTCACCAATGCCGTCAAATACACCCAACAGGGGCATATCAAGGTCGGATATCGGATTATAGACAAGGAATCGCAGACGATGATCAGTAGTTCACCCGCTGACGACAGTCACCCGACTGAACTTTATATCTACTGCGAAGACACCGGCTTCGGCATCCCGCAGGAAGATCAGGAACGGATCTTCGAACGCTTTGTCAAACTTAACGACTACATACAGGGCACCGGTCTCGGACTAAGCATCTGCAAGATCATAGCTGAACGTTGCGGCGGACAGCTTGGCGTAGATTCCGAAATAGGGAAAGGCTCCACCTTCTGGATGAGGATCCCGTGCGAGGTCAAAGACCTGAAAGCAAATACTGATTGAAGCAGAATGATGAGAAGAATGAGAAGAGTAATACAAAAAAGAATAGGAGCGGGATGGTTTCTGGCCTTTAGCCTGCTGACCTTTTGCTTTCTGTTTTTCCAGCCTGTCCATATATTCGCCCAGGCATCAGCCCACAAAGGAGGCAGGGGTGCTTATACAGAAGAGAACCCTCTGGTCTATGAAGACGTGTGGGATCTCTGGCCCTACTGTTTCCTGAACGAATACGGCAAGCCGGACGGATTCAATGTCGAACTGATACGGCTCATCTTCAAGGAACTGGACATCCCTTACGTCATCAAGCTGAAGTCCAGACAAGAAGCCTTCAACGACTTGCGCGACGGAAAGTCTGACCTCACGATGGCTCTTTCTGCAGGCTACCACGATGAGTATGGACAGTACGGACAAAGCACCATCACGCTCTTTACGCAAAGTGTGGCAACACCAAAGAGCAAGCCTATTGAGATATACAACCTCAAAGACCTCGGCAAATACAAAGTCATCGTCAATGACAACAGTCTAAGCCACCACCTGATGCATGACTACGGATGGGACGACAATGCCATTCCTACCAAGGACATCAAAGGTGCCATACAGCAACTCAGTGCCACAGAAGAAGGACAGATTCTCTGGAACACGCTGTCGCTCAAATGGATGATACGACAGAACCAGATTGACAATCTCGAGGTGACACCCGTCAATATGCCGCACGGAGAGTATAAGTTCATGTCGAACGATCCACAGCTGCTGGCCACCCTCGACAGCATCTATACCGTATTAAGCACTGACGATAAGCTGCTGGAAATGCAGAACAAGTGGTTCTACCCTGAACGCCAAGAGAAAGTGATACCACAATGGGTGTGGTATATCGTGGGTGCCATAGCCGTCATCGGATTCATCCTCATTGTCTATGGCATTGTCTATCATTTACAGGCCAAACGCATCACCAAGGACAATAACAAGCGTAACAAGCGACTGGCACTTATCATGGAGACCTGCAAAGTGCGTATCTGGACCTACGACGTACATACAGAGCTGTTTACCTGGCACAACAACAACGGACAGGCAGCTTACACCTACACCGCCGAGGAGTTTGCCACACGCTATAATCGGGAGGACTTCGAGACGCTCATCAGGGAGCTGCACACACTTGAACGACTGAAGGCAAACGATGAAGACAAGAACATAACCATCAACCTCAAGGCCATTGACTCAGAAGACGGCGACGAGGAATGGCGCGACTTCACCGTCACGCTGTCTGTACTACGACGCGACAGCAACGGACGACCGGCGGTCATCATCGGAACCAAGAAAGATGTCACGAATCAACAGCAAAACCTTCGTGAATCGGAAGAGCGCATGCTTCGCTACTGGGCTATCTTCGACACACCGTTACTGGGTGTCATGCTGTTCAACAAGGATGGCATCCTCGTCAACCTCAACAACAAGGCATGCAGCATTCTCTGCTGCGACCGCCAGCAGATAATCGCCGAGAAAGTCTCCATACAGGATCTTCTCCGCCTCCAGCCCTCAGCCTTCGACCACCTCGACGGCTACAACACCATCAAGATCATTGACATTGATGCGATACCGCCTGAGGAACGGAAGGTAAAATCCATCAGACGAACCGGAAAGCTCTACAACAAGATACAGTTCACCACCGTCAAGGACGACAATGGCAGGCTGCTCGGCACCTTTGCCTTCTGCCGCGACATCACCATGCTTTCACAACAAAAGAACACCCTGCGTAAGGAAGAGGCACGACTGGAACAAAAGGACTCGGAACTCAGCCAATATGTCGGCAGCATCAACTACATCCTCGAAAAAGGCAACGTACGACTGGTCAGCTACTCACCCGTATCACATACCCTGACCGTCTTCAGCAACCTCGACAAGGTACAGCTCTCACTGACACAGGCACGCTGCATGACATTTGTTGACAATCGCTACCAGCGCAAGGCCATGCACATACTCAACGACATGGATGCATGCCTCGACAAGGATGCAGAGGGCGACATACGAACCACCATACGAGGGAACGGCGGCCTGATGCTACACCTCCAGTTCCGCATGTCACCCGTCAAGGACAAGACGGGCAAGGTGACGGAATACTTCGGACTCTGCCAGGACGTTTCAGAACAGAAGAAGACCGAGAATCTGATGAAGATAGAGACCCTCAAGGCACAGGAGATCGAGAACACACAGAACAAGTTCCTCCATAATATGCTGCAGGAGATACGCACCCCGCTCAATGTCATCGTCGAACTTGCTGCCAATCTGCAGACCGAAAAACAGCCTGATGACGACTTCCGCGACAACGACATCATACTGAACAACGCTCACAACCTGCTGGAACTCATCAACAACATCCTTTACCTCTCACGACTGGAGGCACACATGGTTGAAATCAACAGACAGCCCACCGATTTCGCCGAGGTCTTCAAGTCCTACTGCATGACTGGATGGGCACAGCATCGGCTGCCCAACGTACGATATACCGTCGAGAGCCAGTACGAGCACCTCGTCGTCGAGATAGATGCGACGAACCTCAGACACGTCATCGAACGCGTGGCGGCACTCTCTGCACGACACACCTTCAGCGGATCCATCAGGGCACGATACGACTATATCGGACGAAAACTCATCATCTCAATGGATGATACCGGAGAAGGTATAGACGAGGAACTCCTCAAGGAAATTCAAAAAGACCACAATAACAACACCAGCCAGTCTGCCAGGAGTCTCGATCTCTCCATCTGCAAGGAAATCATAGACCAGATGGGAGGGACATTCGAGATTAATTCCGAAAAGGGACTCGGTACAACGGTATGGATTACACTGCCATGCCAGGCGACTAACATCAAACGACGCAAGATATGAACAAGCTGACCCGTCAAATAGGCATCTTTGTATTCGTTTTAGCTCAGGCCTTAAACACATCCGCCCAGCAGCTCACCAATACCTACAACCAGCAACGGCCCGTAGTCATCGCCTGCGACTGGGATAAGCCGCCATACGAGTTTCTCAACGACGAGGGACAACCCGACGGTTCCAACGTTGACGTGCTGAAGGCTATCCTTGAGGAGCTCGACTTACCCTGCCGCTTCATCATGAAGGAATGGGGAAACGCCATCAAGACCTTCGAACGCGGAGAGGCAGACCTTATACTCGCCAATACACGGCGCTACACCAAAAACAGCCAAATCTGCTGGACTGACAACATCATCAACTACAACCGTATCGTCGCAGCAACGACCAAGGACCCCCGAGGCATGCTCTCCATCAGCCGATTGGTACAGGAAGGTGTCGTACTCAAGCCCTCCGACTATACCGCACACTACTTCGTGGCCGAAGACTCCACATACCTCCACCAGATAGAGTTCCAGTCGCCTAAGGTCGCCATTATGGGAGTCGTGGCAGGCGACTACAACTACTTCCTCTGGGGCGAGGAGCCCATCAAGTGGAAGCTCAAGGAACTCAACATCGATAACGTACAACTGCATGAAGTAAACATTCCCATCAGTGAGATACACGTCATAGGACGTGACAGGGCACTCGTCGAAGCCATTGACGACCACTATTCCAATATGAAACAAAGAGGTGAGCTCGAAGAAATCACCAACCGGTGGTTCCATCCCGAACGAGTCACCAGCAAGACACCCCCCGTCGCACTCTACATCATCATCGGCGTTCTTCTGCTCGCAGCCATACTCTACCTCGCATACCGGCTGTCCAAAACCCACGTGCGGAGGGTGACACGAGAGTCAACCGACCTCAACAGCATCATCATCAAGGCACTCCAGATGGGCAACTTCCTCATCATGGAATACGACATCAAGACCGACCGCATGACCAACCGCTATGGTCAGCTGCTACCTATCGAAGGCATGACACTGCAGGAGTTCATCAGCCACATACACCCCGACGAACAGGAGGATTTTGCCCAACGCGTGCAGCGACTCATCAAAGGACGCGACCGTAAGTTCGAAATCAAAAAGCGATGGGCAAGCGTGTCGGACGGTTCATCCGTCCGGACCTCATCCCCCGACTACCTTATCCTCGAAGGACACGCCATCGTCGAGCTCGACGAACACGGCAAGCCGGCATACATCGTCAGCGCCGTACATAACGTTACGCACGACATCGAGGAAGAACGGACCACCCGCGAGTTAGAGAAGAAATACAACATACTGTCCAACATGCCACTCATCGCAACATCCTTCTACGACAAGGAAGGATACCTCATGGAACTCAACGATGCCATGAAGAAGATGTGCGGCATTACCGACAACAATCCCAGTATTGAACGCTTCTGGCGCAAGCTCAGCATGTTCGACATACCCATGTTCCGGGACATCTATACATCCGAAGACCGCCACGACCTCTATGTCGGACAGCACATGGAATACCCAGACATGGGCATCAACCGCTACATCGAGTTCTACGTACACCCCCTGCTCAGCACGTCAGATCAGCTCGTCGGATACTGCATATCGAGTATTGACGTTACTGACGAATACGAATGCTGCCACCAGCTGCGCATCAACCAACAGCAGCAGCAACATGCCGACCAGCTCCTGCACTTCTACGATCAGCAGCTCGCACAGCTCGTCAGCTCCTGCAACCTCTATCTCTGGCATAACGATATCCGGAAACAGGAAATCAGCTTCTACAAGTCACCGAAGAACCGCAGGCTCATCGTCAAAAACATGGAAGACTTCCTCTCGCATATCGTTTCCAACGAACAGGATGTTGCGCGATACCTCTTCAACAACACCGCCCCAGAACAGCCCGATATCGACGTCGTATTCCATTTCGACCATCCCCTTGCCTTCGGTGTGTCGGACGGTTCCCCTACCCGTTCCTCTCTTTCCGAAGACGACACCTGGTACAACATCAAGGCCACCCCCTGGACTCTCTCCAACTCCCCCTGTTTAGAAGGAGAACAAAGCCCCTCCCCCTTCGGGGGAGATGGTGGGGTCTCCGGTCACCACGGCATCTGCTACGAGACGACCAGCATCATCAAAATGCAACAGGAACTCAAGGAGGTCACACAGAAGGCACGCGAAAGCAACCAGCTCAAGAGTGGATTCATGGCCAGCATGACACACGAGTTGCGCACGCCTCTCAACGCCATCATGGGATTTACCGACGTCTTACGGGTCATCAACAACCCACAGGAACGCAGCGAGTACATACGAATCATACGCAACAGCTGCGACATGCTTGTCCGTCTCATCAACGATATCTTCGAAGCATCCAACATCACGAAGGGACCAGACTCCATAGAACCGGCAAAGGTAGATTTCGCCAAGGCATTCAGTGACATCTGCCTCATGCTTGAGCAAAGAGTAACGGAACACCATCTCACGTTCATCAAGGACAACCCCTACGATGTCTTCACCACGACTATCGACATCGGACGAATACAACAGATTATCACCAACTTCGTCACCAACGCCGTCAAGTTCACCAAACAGGGACACATCAAGGTGGGATACAGGTTGACACCTAACGACCAATCCTCAAATCTCAAACCTCAAACCTCAAATCTCTCGCCCCTCAGTTGTCCGTTGTCTGTTGACAGTTGTCCCAACGAAGGACTCTACATCTACTGCGAGGACACCGGCTCCGGCATACCCGCCGACAAACAGGAACTCATCTTCGAACGATTCGTCAAACTCGACGAATACGTCCAGGGCACCGGTCTCGGACTCAACATCTGTAAGTCCATCGCAGAACGGTGTCATGGACGCATTGGCGTAAACAGCGAAGGTGAAGGCAAAGGCTCCACCTTCTGGGTCTGGATTCCCTGTGTAAGATTAACGTGAGTTCGATACAGTTGCTATACGACAAGTTCCATGGAAAGATTGTCGGTTTTAGACAGGAATGGCACTCTTGTTGAACAAAACCTTAACTTTTGTTCAACAAAACCTTAACTCTTGCTGAACAAAACCTTAACTCTTGTTGAACAAAACCTTAACTCTTGCTGAACAAAACCTTTGCTTTTGCTATAGGAAGACCTTTGGTTTTGTTGAAGCAAACCTTTGCCTTTGTTGAACAAAACCATAGCCTTTTGTCTGAAAAAGGGTAGCTCTACGGATGCTTACGGTTAATCTATAGAATCGTCACTGCCGAACGAATCACCCACGCCATCATACTCCAGATAATCGCCCTGATGGTTGGGATTGCCGGTGCCGCTGACCATGAGCAGTGCTTTTGCCGTACGTAGCTTCAGCACTGTCATGGAAGGAATGATATATCTTCTTTTCTTCACTTTATCACAACCTTAAACTTCGTTTGAGCTTGTTCACGCTCGATAAAGCATGAGCAAACTCTGCTTTATTCTCACTTAATCACAACCTTTTTACCGTTAACGATATAGATACCTGTGGTGGTCGGCTTGCCCGACAACTTCCGTCCGTCAAGCGAGTACCAGGACTCATTGTCACTTATCACTTGTCGCTTGTCACTTGTCACTTGTCTGTTGTCCGTTGTCTGTTGTCCATCAATCAGCATACCTACGGCCTGTGCCTCGGTGACATCAGCCAGGTAAGCACGGAACGAACCGACTGTCGTACCGGCATTATTGAGCCACGCCAGCTGGCCGCTGGACTTGAAGGCAGCATAGCCCTCGGTGCCCTTTACCCTGAACTGCTGGAAGTTTCCTGTAAAGCGTACTCCGCCAACGGTCGTCGTGAGCTCCGATGTGGTACGTCCCAGCTCTACGTTACCCTGTACGCTGCTGATGCTTAACGTGGCGGCCGTGCTATTGGTGTTTCGCAACAGGTACGGCTTATAGGCGGTCAGCGTAGAGCCTGCCACCTTGGTGAACCCGATGCTTGTTGATGTGACGTCGGTCAGTTCATAGGCAGTGATACCCGTCGGAATAGTCAGCTCACGAGGCAGGCACATAGAGCCGTATGCTCCTGCTGCCAGAGTGCGTGTATAGCTGAACACGGCCTTTCCGCCGTAATTCACGGGATAGACAGGATAGCCGTCTGTGAACGTCAGCCGGTAGCCCGTTGCCTTCAGGGGCAGATGCCACCCGCCGGAGTTATAGACCAGGTTCTGCGAGTTCGTCAGCTTGGCCTGCTGCTCGGAGGCCGCATCGTTGTCACCGCCCGATCCGCTGAGAATGATAACCGTATTGGGATTGTTGGGTGTGCTGATGGTCATGGGCGTGCTGTTGGTCAGCGCGATACCGCTCAAGTCGATGGCCGTAGCCGTAGCAGGCAGGGCAGCAACATCGTTCAGGAACTGGCTGACATTGCTGTCGGTAATGCCCGTACCGAACGAGGTGACAGTGACAAGGCCCTTCGCATCAGGGTCGCTCACAAACACCTTGTCGCCCGTTTCCTTATAGAAATAGACATTGGCTACAAGTGCCTCGTCCGTTCCCGACTGATAGTCGGAGAAGGCGAAGAAGAGCCAGTTCACCGTAGTATTGGTGATGGGCAGATCGACGCTGTTCCACTGGCCTCTCGTCAGTGTCTTGGCATACACCTTGTTCGTCGGCTGTCCCTCGAAGTGGAAGGCAAACTGTACGTCATCACTCCCCCCCGGGGGAGCTGTCTGTTGTCCGTTTACATAAACATCTGCATGTATCATGTTGTAGCCCGATATGTCGAGGTTGCCCAACGCACCGAAACCGAAGGTTCCGAGTTGTGAGACGAACAATGAACGGGTGGTGCCGCCGCCGATGGTGGGCACGGGGAAGTTGTCGGAACCTTTCTTGGAGCCACCGTTATAGGTGAAGTTCATGTTGGGTACCGTGCTGCCGACAAACAACGGCAGCTTACCGCTCATCGAGGGTGCTGCCTGCACCGCAGGAATCTCAGCATAGGTCAGCCCGCTCGGGCCGATGCCTTCCACATAGACGGTCTGCGACAGACTGCCTGCCGACACCACGATGGCATACGTTCCGGCCTTGAAAGCCGTGAACGTCATGTTCTGCGTATCAAGCAGTCCGTTGTCTGTGGTCTGTGGTCCGTTGTCCATCTCATAAAGCTCATAACTCAGCGTCGTGGCGTATGGCGCACCAAACTGGTCAAGTCCCTTGGCCGTGAACGGCACGGGCTGGCCGATGATGGCCTCGCCGTTGAGTGTCAGCGACAGCGAGGTAAGCACCAGTCCCTCCTCCACTGCCAACGTCTTGGTAGCCGTCAAGCCCGTTGTCTGTTGTCCGTTGTCTGTTGTCCTCACAACAGCCGTCACCGTGACATTACCGTAGTTGGTAGGCGTGAAGACATTGCCGTCGAACGTGCCGTCATTGCTGCTCCATTCGGCATTCACGGTCTTCTCGTTGCCTGCATAGCTGTAACCCTTGATGTGAAGTTCAGTGGGTACGCCCTGTTTCAGCACAGCCTTGTCGCAAGTAATCTCAACACCCATCAGGTCGTTGTCGCTGGCCGAAGCCGGTCTTCCATAGACCTCCAGCTCGTAGAGCGAGACACCATAATCGGTGCCGCGTTTTGTTCCGAGCAGCTTCACATAGCGTCCGTTCATGTCGTCCATCTTCACCTCGTCCCAGCCGCCGCTGCTTGTGCAGGTCTTCACTTTCGTAAACGTGCTGCCGTCAGTACTCAGCCACAGCTCATACTCCGAGGCATAGGCCGACTCCCAGTGTATCTTGACGCTGTAGATGCTGACCGTCTCGCCCAGATCGACGCAGATCCACTGACCGTCCTGATGCTTGCTGCCCCAGCGTGTGGTCTGGTCGCCGTCGGTGGCATTAGCCACCAGACAGCTGGCATTCTCCTCACTGCTTGCCGTACAGGTCTTGTGCAGTGCGAGATTCTTCATGAATAGCCGTTCGCGCAGGTCGTCAGCTGTGGCATCCTCCGGATAGACCATCGTCACACTCACGTAGTCGCGCTCCTTCACTTTCATCTGACGGGCCGGCACCGAGAAGCTCACCCCGTCGGAATAAGAGACGGTGACGGGCGAGTCGTAGGGGTTGTAGGCCACATGATAGGTCTTCGTACCTTTCTTATATACACGGGCAGTAGGCAGGTTGGCCGTCACGTCCCACTGGATGTCGCCGTAGGTACGATGAGAATGGGTCACGAAGTAACTGATGCCGTTGGTCGAGCTGGTCGTCATCGTCGGCCATCCCCTGCTCCAGCCCTCATCGAAGATACGTGCCGCTTCGTCGGGATCGCTCCACTGCAGGTAGCTCAGCACCACGTTGCCCCAGTCGCTGTTACCCAGCCAGGCACTGCTGCCGCTGTAGTCCGTCCATCCCACGTGTTCCATCAGCTCCATGAGCCGCTCATAGTCCCAGGCGGCAAAGGCCTTGTCTTCGCCCAGATAGTCGAGGGCAGGCGAAATGGGCATCCACTGTATGCCCTGCATATACACAGGATCACCGCCGAACCACGTCCACCAGCCCACACCGTGGCTCGTCAAGTTCGACGAGTAAGGAATGACGTAGTCGGGGTTCGTATGGCGGAACTTCGAGTAGTCGATGTTATAGTCGTCGTTCTTTGTCGTGTGGAAACTGCCGTCGATGGTCTCGCCGTGCCGGTCAAACCAGTACTCTGCCGTAGCCCTCGACTCCAGCACCCAGCCGAAGATACCTGCATCACGCAGCTCGTCGTCACGCAGTGCCACGCCCAACAGATACATGCCGCCCCAGCCCTGCATCGACTCCGACGTTGACTCCTGGCCGTTGCCGGCACCGTCGCCCATGCCTCCGGCATAGCAGTGACCGGCCCAGGGGTCCATCATCCTGAGGAAGCAGGCCCACGAGTCGCGCTTGTAGTTGTTGTAGTCGCGTGCCACTAAGCGTATCATGTCGCCGTAGTTGACGCGGAAGTCGTCATCCACCAGTGCCAGCAGCGCAGCAGCCAGCGTGAAGTAGCCATAGTGGAAATGGTGGTCGTTGTAGGTCTCCGAGTCGTAGCTCGTGGCATAGCCGATGAGTCCGCCGTAGCGATTGTCACGGGCAAAGAAGAAGTTCTCCTCACCGGGCGTGTAGGTCAGCCAGTTCACCAAGGCCTCCTTCAGACGGTCGTGACACTGGCGGAACAGTGCCTCGTTGCCCATCTCACGGGCAAAGGTCATGTTCAGGGCCATCTGCGTCAGTCCCTTGCCGCCCCAGTAAGTATCTGCTCCAAACTCTCCCGTCTCGGCATAGCGCTGCAGCATCTGCAGCATCTTCGACTCGTCCCAGTCGCCGTTGTCTGTTGTCTGTGATCCGTTGTCCGCTTTCGCCGGCTGCGGATACCAGGGCAGCATGCCCGAGAAGCGGTAGCTGATACTGATGTTGTTCGAGGCTACCAGTTTCAGTCTTCCGCGTGGCGTCAGGTAGGTCTGCGACAGGAACGAGTGGTTATACGAGGCGTATGGCGTGCGGTAGTGATGAGGAATCTGTCCCTGCAGCACCTTCGATGTGGAAGAACCCGTGCGCAGATCCTGTGCCGATACAGCCCATTGTGTGGTCAGCTTACTGTTTTTATAGCCCCACGACACACGGGTGTCAGTCGGTTTGCTGTAGGCATACTGGGCAAAAGCCGTCAGGTCTGACGCACTTTGCAGAAGTGCCACCACCAGGAACTGCCGGCTGCCGCCGAACGCCAACGTAGCCCTGCTGCCGTCAATCGTCACCGTAGTGCCCTCTGGCAGATAAACGCCATAGAGGTCTGACGTAGCGCTGTTGCTGATCTTCACGACGAACTGCTGATAGGTGCCACTGCTGAGCGTCTGTCCGTTCCCGTCGGTAAAACTGACGGACACTGAGCCTTTCAGCAGGTTGTCGTCACCGTCATTGCCCGTTGCCTCGGCAGAGACGACGGGTTGCAGACCGTTCGTCTCTATCCAGGTAAAGGGAACACCGTGCATCAGCGTCGTCAGCAGCTGCTTCGTGCCGCTCTTCTCGGAGAACGTCACCATCCAGTCGCTCCATGACTCGGCCTGCGGATGCGTAGGAGTGAAGTCGTCGCCACACCTTACCGTCAGCTTCGACTGTGCCTTCATCTCCGTACCATTGTCTATCCAGTACTTCGGATAATGGATGTCGAGACCGTACTTCATGCCCTGCACATACTGCGGATACGACCACAGATGGCCTGTCAGCTCCTGACCCGTACGTTCCCGATCGGCATTGATCAGGTCCGTCCACCAGTCGTTGGTGGGAATGGGAACACCCGCCTGCTCATTGATATACAGCTCGCGGTACTGCATGTACTGCGACTGGTCACCACTATGACTTGACGAATGGCTCACACTGAGCGGGGCGTAGGCGGCATAGCTGCCCTTGCCCATTTGTACGGGTTCCTGTGCCCATGCCGTCATACCGGCGACAAGCAGTACCATCGTCAGAAGATTCTTTCTCATCATTTGTTGTTTTAGGAGTTAGGAGTTACAGCATCACGCCTTTTGGCGGATGCTACTACATAATAGTTACAAAAGCAGAGAGGGGGCAAAGTGCCCTACTTAAAGAGCCTCTGCCCCTCTCTCCCTATCAATACTTAATTATGAACTTACTTACCAGTCTTCTTCTTCATCGAAGTTGTCATAATAAGGTGACAATTTAGGATCATTTTCCTGGTATTCACCACCATTTATTTTCGGATTACTCACTGTCAGCAATGTGATGGAATTGATCCGTACCGTCAGCACAACAGGCGATTTATATGTCTTTTTCATATCGTTTGTTCTTTTACTTTACTACTACCTTTTTACCATTCACAATATAGATACCCTTTGTCGGATTATCTACGCGACGTCCAGAGAGATCGTACCATCTGTTGTCAGTTGACTGTTGTCCGTTGTCAATAGAACCAATGCCCGTCACTTCGCCATCACCTCCTATAGAGAGAACAGGTGCAGATGTGGGCGTATCACCCTCTAATGTAAGATAAGCCTGACCCTTATCCAAGGTTGCCGGAGTACTATTAACATACGCAAATGCAGCCTTTCCATCCTTGACCGTTAAGATGTAATTGGTATAGCCTGTTGCTGCCTTATTCACAGTTTCTGTTTCTGCAGTAACACCATGCATCTTGTTGGTTGAAGAATAGTCAACACCTTCACCTGTTGCCACAGGGATAGAGAATTCACCTTGTGCATCGCTATTCAGCAACATACCTGTTCCAGCCTTAACTGTTCCTGTGATTTGCTGAGTAGTTACAGCACCATTCTCTGAACCAGTAACGATATAAGCCTTTACGTCAGTGATTCCTGTAAAGTCAAGATCCTTGTCGCTGCAGAAGGTAGCCCACTTATACTGACTTACAGAAGCAGTAACGGTACTTGCCTTCTCAACCCATGTAAACTCGATCTGTCCGAAGCTCACTTCGCCTGGCATCATGACATACAGCGGGGTGTAGAGGGTAGGAGCTTGATTGGATGTTGCTGTTACTGTAATCTTCTTACCACCATCACTGATTGTCATGTTTGCATCAACACGCGTTCCACCGACACCATTGATATTCCAGTATGAACCGCCAAGACCCGACATCTCCTCTTCAGAGGTAATGACGACTTCGTAGTTTTCGGTACCTGTATAGTGGTAGGCATTAACAGTGATGGTATGACCGCTAACGGTATAAGATGCATTTACAGTGTATTTACTGGTTGAATAGCTGGATTTTCCGTCAGCACCACCATCCCAAGATGTAATGGTAAACAATGTATTATCAGTAATACCAGCAAGAGAGATATCGGGAGTCTGGTTCCACTTGGCATCCCAGCTCATTGATTCATTAGGATCCAGACGGACTAAAATCATGTTCTCCCAAGTACCAGGAATGGTTGCCGTGTAAAATTGTGTATTTTCTACCGATGTCAATGCTATCCAATCATACACACTACCAGTAAATACATAAGCAGCATAGCTTGGACTGTCAGCACTCCACATATTAGGATCCAGATAGATAGTCTTGTCTGTGACAGGAGTGTCAGAACCTTCCTTCTCAATCCACGTAAACTCAATCTGTCCGAAGTTCACTTCGCCTGGCATCATGACATACAGCGGGGTGTAGAGGGTAGGAGCTTGATTGGATGTTGCCGTTATTGTAAGTTTCTTGCCACCATCACTGATTGTCATGTTTGCATCGACACGCGTTCCACCGACACCATTGATAGTCCAGTAAGAACCGCCAAGACCCGACATCACCTCTTCAGAGGTAATGACGACCTCGTAGTTTTCAGTACCTGTATAGTGGTAGGCATTCAGCAATATGGTATGTTCACCAGAAACTAATACCTGTCCAGAAGGTGCGGCATCAGTTGTAAAGCTTTCCATATCGATGCTGTTGTCAGACACATTGCCTGCAGCATCTTCGGCAGTAACAGTAAAGTTATAACTTGTCTCTTCTGTCAGTCCCGTTACTGTGTATTCAAAGTTCGCACCCTGGTCGGTCAGCCCTGTTGTTGCGTCAATGCTATGGGTAGCATCTACAATATGGAATTTAACCTTGCTACTATTGTCTGTAGCATTCAATGTCAATGTAGCACTGTTGTGAGTCTTGCTTGCTAATGTTGCAGATACCATCACAGGCTTCGCTTCATCTACAGTAGTTTCTTTCCAGCAGTAGATGTTACCAATGTAGAAAGACGTATTTCCGTCGCCGTTTCCGAAACCATCAGTCACACCAGCAGCAGCTTTATTTACGGTGCTAATAAATTTAATCTGATACAGTCTTGTCATAGTGACTCCGTCAGCAATAACGTCAGCAACGGGAACCATAAGCTTGTTCCACTCGCCGCCAGTCACGTTGAACTGTGTTCCCTTCTCAGGCTGGTTGCCGTCAGCATCTACGTTTCTATTAATCGGCACGATACCCAGTGTCGTACTCTTTGAAGGAAGTACATCTATCTCCAAGTATGTCATTCCACTTGCGTCAACCTCTGTGAAGCCACTGCCGAAATAGTGGAAACCAGTGATGAGGTAGCCGTTCTTCCCGTTGATAGTCTGAACAGAACCAGTGCCGCCTTCCCAAGACTCGAAGTTAAATCCATTCTTCGCACCACCGTCATTACCGTCCCAAAGCAGATGATTTTCGGTAGCTGTAATTTCAGGAATATCAGGTATTGCAGTTGTAGTGGCATTGATGGTTTCTGCAGCTGTCTCGTTGCCGTTTTCGTCCATAGCAACAACACTGAAAACATATTCTGTGCTGGCTGCCAGCGGAGAAATGGTGAAGTCTATTGCTGTGCCGCTTGCACCTGTTGTCTGATAAACAGTTGACGTCGCAGTGTCAATAACCTTATATGTGATGGTTTCACTTGTTTCATCAGTTGCCTGTAATGCCAATGTCGCACTTATGCAGTTTACAGACTTCAGAGCATGTGTATCGAAGGTTGGAGCAGTAGCGTCACCTGAAGCAGGTTTTGAGAAATAGAAGTGGTCGAGATAGAACTCTGTTTCCGGGTTTGCACCATTGTACAGCTCTATGCCAATATAATTGGTAGTAAAGCTGACATTGTCGATTTCCACATAGTTCCACTGACCTGGTGTCAAGGAAGTATAAACAGTTGCCTGATCATATTTGTTGTCATCCCAAATCTTGCAGCTGGTTGCAGTCTTTGGCCACAAAGCAACATGTAGGGTAGAATGGTCAGCATCAAGTGTTGCTGAGGCTCTTCCGTTGATAGCAGTACCATTAACATGGACCACATAATGTCCGTCGTTAATTACAGGAAAATCAAACGAGGTGTATTTAAGATCTGGGCCTCCACCCCATCCGTTATTACTTTCTGTCAGTTCCTTGTTATAGGTCTTACTGAAAACAGCAATTACTCTTGTATCAGGCTCTGTTGGAGCGGTAGGATTAGCAGTCGGTAAAACATAGAACTTACCATCAGTAAAGGCAAGGTCAGCAGTCTGATTGACACCTACAGCGCCACCTTCTCCCTTGTTGAAGAGAATACTTGCTGGTGCAGCTGTTGACAGGAACGAAACAGAATACTTCGTCTTGGCAGTACCGTCAATAGAAAATGTCTCGCTTGTTTCTGTCATTTTTGTACCTGGCCATACACCAAGGCCGTAGATGTTACCATTCCATACATAAGCATAAACATTTTCCCATTCCAAACCTGTTGCGAACGTTGCAGAGTAAGAAGAAACAGCACTTGTGGAATAATCACCCCAGCCTGTTATTGTAAACAGTGTGTTATCTGCAATTGCAGTAAAATCTATATCACCGGTCTGGTTCCACTTGGAACTCCAGTTGGATATATCTCCATTCGGATTCTGACGAACAAGGATCATACCTGTCCAGCTGTCTGGAATTTCTGCTTTATAACACTCTTTACCATCAATGGAAACCGTTTCGGTAAATGGTATCCAACCATCTCCGCCGCCATTACTAACGTAAGCGGAGAAAACAGCATCATCAGATGCCCAATTCCCGTTGTTATCGAACCCAGCAGGATTCAAATAGATTGTTTTGTTGTCGGCCCATGCATTCCCTATGGAAACAACCAGGGCGAATAATAGAAATAATAGTTTTTTCATATAAGTAATATTTAGTTAATGATGTTAATTATATCAGTTATCTGTTACCAATCCACCGAACCGTCATCAAAGAGTTCGGGAGAATCAGCCCAACCTTCATATACTTCCTCATTAGTCACGCCGAGAGTGGTATTGCTTCCTGCGAGCATCGTTGCTGTTTCAACCCTAAATACTTCTATTTCAGGCGCTATATATGTCTTCTTCATATCGTTTGTTCCTTTTAGAAATTAATTATCCTTGTCTTGTTCTTGAAAGAAATAATCAGAAATTCAACCGAGATTATTTAATCACCACTTTCTTTCCATTCATAATATAGATACCCTTGGTCGGATTCTCGACGCGACGACCAGAGAGATCGTAGAATACATTATCTATCTCACCATTAGCATTAATCGAACGAATCGTTGTCGTTCCATTACCTTCATCAAAGATAGCAATTGCAGAAGAACTACCACTAACCGTTACACCTGTGAAGTATGCACGATAAGGACTAATCTTGGCGCCGTTACCTTTTTTGATTTGGTTTCCACTGAGAATCCACTGATTTCCATCTGTTGTAAGAGTCTGTAGTGTTCCGAGAATCTTAACGCCATCAACGGCTTCAACATTTGCCTCATTTTGATTTGCCTCGTCAAGATAAACTTGCTCTGCATTTGTCTGCCATGTCAGGGTGAGTGCACCAGATGTGGTATTGTGAATCACATAGCCCTTGCCTGCGGAGATTGTATTTCCATTCACCCTAGTAAAGGTCAGTTGACCAGCCTCTGCGGCAGTTAGCTCATAAGCCACAAGACCCGTTTCCAATGTTGCGGCCATAGCTCCACCTGCATTGCTTCCCATGTATGTGGTTACATATTTGTTTGCCGCAATTGAACGACTAATAACAACCTTTTTTCCAGATTCAAAATCAATGTTGCAATATGCCTTGGTGGGCAGAAGAGGAACATTGGCAGGATCGTCAACAAACGTCAGACCATTGGGAGCACCAAAGAAACGCACATCAGAATAAAAAACATTATTTACCGTCTTTGTTGCAGCAGCAGCTGCTTCACTATTTCCATATTCGAAGATGGCATTGGCGTTGTTTGTTGTGAAAACATCAATACTTCCATCAATAGTTGCATTACTGATATTGATGATGGAAGAATTTCCTACTAATGTCTGTATATCAGATAGGTTTGAAGAGGAAATGGTTCCGGCAACAGCCGCCTTGTCGTCATTAACCATAACATCATACGTTTTGCCACTGGCGACCTCAACCCAATTATATGTAGGATTGGATCCACTATTCGTAAAGGAAACTTCGGTTGGCATGTTAATGTACAGCGGTGTGTTCATTGTTGGAGCAGAAGTAGATTTTACCGAAAGAATCATAGTCCTTCCGTCTGCACTCACTGATAAGTTGCCACTATTCAATGGTGTAGAAACTCCATTTATGTTCCAATATGATCCACTAAAATTGACCATGTCGTCTGTCGTCGAAGTCACGATAAGCTCATAGTCAAAAGTATTGGTGTAATGACGTGGCAACACGTAAATAGTGTGGGTATCATTGGTGTAAGCAGTTCCAGATGGAGTCGAACCAATATCAATAGTTGTCGAATTTGAGATTTTGGGGGAAGTGGTATTAATACTAAAAGTACCATTTGTGGTAGGTGTAAAGGTTTCATTGGCGACATTGCCAGTTCCACCTGCAACATTCCACGTTATAGAGCCTGTCGGAATTTCCTCGTTCTCAGATGTCTTACCGATAGCAGATAAAGCTACCGCTGTCCCAGAGGGAGCATAGAATCTGTAGGAGCTAAGTTCAATTCTATTCAGCGTTTTGGCAGAATAATCGGTGTTGTACACCTCAAATTCAAAGAACGTATAACCATAGGTTCCTTTCTTCACACCTTGGAAACGTACAAACTTTGCTGTAGCTGGTTCATTAAGAACAACCGTGATGTATTCATTATTTCCAGCATTCTTTCCCCATACATGCTTTTTGGAAATCCAATCTGTTCCATTATCTGATACCTGGATATCAAAAGCTAAGTTTGGGGCAAAACCTACATTCATGGCATTTTCACACAGCAATTTAATAGTGTTAAAGGTCTGATTAGATGACCACGCGATTTGGCACCATTCCGTGTCTGTACCTCCATTAGATCCCCAGCGGTCTTCTGTATTTCCGTTGTTTGCATAAGTTGCAACATTACCACCTTCGGCAAATGATGCAGTAGCAGTGCCAAGAAGAGCTAAGTTGTCGGTAGTAGTAAATGTACTATTGTTGTTGCCGCTACCTATCGCAGTAATCTTAAATATAGTATTATCTGCAGTCCCTGATATACTAATAGAATTTTGGGTCTGGTTCCATCTATTATCAAAAGTCATAGTTGGAGCCTTAGATCCATCTCCACGGACAAAAATCATGTTGGCGCAGTTTGTAGGCACCTCTGCCACATAACAAACAGAAGCCCCCTCCAATGCAGAGAATGGAATCCAACAGTTATTATTACCGTCAGTATAAGCATAGACGGAAAAAACAGCACCATCAGCTTCCCATGCGGAAGTGGGCCACAAATAAATAGTTTTTTTTGTTGCACCAGAATAAGGATCACCAGTAAAGGTACCAGTAGAGTAAGAATTCCAGTCTGTTATGGTATATAATGTGTTGTTTGCAAAAGTATGACCATTATCTCCAGGAGCAATTTGTGCCCATTGTTGATTGTCATGTGCTTTTGCAACTGTTTCTGCACGATTAAATACCGCCTTGTTATAATCATCATCGACTACAAAGCAATAGTATGTAGTTCCTGACACCATGATTTTCGATGAAGGCGAAACCCATCTTCCAGCTTTTGTATCTGACCATACCCAGGCTTCAACTACGGCACCCGCTTCATCCCAACTATGTGTTCCGCCATTTTCGAAACTACCTGGATCCAGATACACGGTTTTGTCTGCCCATGCCATCCCAACGGATGCAATGAGGGCAAATAAAAGTGCTAAAGCTTTCTTCATAAACATTTTTATTGATAGTTTTTGTTAATATTGTTTCGGGCGAATTAGGCTGTCGGTAAGGGAGCGGAACGTGCCTCTCCTCATTTTGACTTTGCAAAGATAATAAATAATATAATAGGTGCAAAGAAAAATTCCTCAAAAAAAACTCACTTTTTTCGATTTTCCCACTCACTTCCCCTCACTTTATCCACTACTGGAAACAACCGAAACGCCTATTCTTGCTACATTTCAGCCCACACAAGTAAGTACACATTCCACTTTTTACCACCTCACAAGAGAAAAAACAGGAATATTGACACTCGTCAAATAAAAAAAGAGAGGTTGCCGCCGATTTGCAACCTCTCTTTTCGATAGAATAGCCTCAATCTGGTACCACTATTCGCTGATTCCGGAACCTTTCTAATCTTTTGTTCAATTCACTGGCATCCGAGAGCAGATTCCAGATGCCGTCTTCAGATAGCACCCCACGCCTTAGATCGATAGGCAAGAGTCCAGCCTCATCGTCAGCATAATCCTGCTTCCACGCTTCACTGCCATAATACTGTTCAAGTGCTGTGATGTCCTCTTGCACGGCCTCATAATTCTCCAGCGCAGCAGATAGTTCCATAACGGCTTTCGCCGCCCGCTCCATCCGCAGTTCCATCTTACTAATTCTTTCTGTCTGTTCCATCTTGATTCTTATAATACAATCTTATTCTCTTTCATTTTATCAGATAATACCATTCTGCAAAGATACATCTTTTTTCTTAAACATCAAACATTTAAATGATACTTTTATTTCGGATTTTCAGCGAATTTCCGAATTTCCGAAGTTCTACTTCAGATTTTCTGCATTTTTCTTGCAAGGATGACATATTTTTATTATATTTGCCCCCCTCCCCAAAAATCTGATTTTTGTAGGCAGACCTTTGCAAATAAAAGTATATACAATGAAGATTATAGACGAACAAATGATTAGTGGTGTGGTGGAAGAAGCCAAGAAATCAACAAGATTGAGAAAGAACTACAACTTCCACCAGAGCCTCGATGACAAGTGTCACCGCTTCATCAATGCCTTGGAGCCAGGCACATTTATTCCCGTGCACCACCATCCTGACAAGGACGAGACCTTTGTCATCCTGAAGGGCAAGGTCAGAGTGACAACCTACAATGATCATGGCGATGTTCTGGCAACTTGTGTCATCAGTCAGGAAAGCGGCACGTACGGCGTGGATATACCCAAGAACGTCTGGCATGGCTTGGAGTGCCTTCAACCCAGCGTTTTGTTGGAATGCAAGGCCGGCCCGTTCGTTGAACACGAAGTGGATGGCATCTTGGAGATCAAGAGCGGCAAGGATATCTATCTTGCCGGAGGGTGTTTCTGGGGAACGGAGCACTACTTCAAACTGATTGAGGGCGTGGTGGAAACATCTGTTGGTTTTGCCAACGGACATACCGCCAGCCCGACGTACAAGGAGGTCTATACTGACACAACGGGATATGCAGAGACGGTACATGTGAAGTACAATCCCGATGTGGTCAGCCTTGAATTCCTGTTGCAGATGTTCTTCAAGGCTATCGACCCGACAAGTCTCAACAAACAGGGACATGATGAAGGAACCCGTTACCGTACCGGCATCTACTATACCGATTCAGAGGATTTGCCTGTCATCGAAAAGGTGTATGCCGAGGAGCAAAAGAACTATCAGCAGCCTCTGGCTGTGGAGAAACTGCCCCTGCAGAATTTCTATACGGCAGAGGAGTACCACCAGGACTATCTCGACAAGAATCCTGACGGCTACTGTCACCTGCCCCAATCACTGATGGACTTCGCACGACAGGCCAAGGAAAAGAAGTGATTGAAATGAATAGGAACAAGACTTGCATATCAGAAACAACAATATTGAATGGATAGAAAAGAGTTTAACGTCCAGTTCTGGCGTTTTTTGTGGGCATCCATCCTCATTGGATTGTCTGCCTGTTTGGGAAATGTAGTTGATGCAATGATTGTGGGCAACCTGATTGATGAGGACTCGGTGAGCGCCATCAACCTGTCGTTGCCATTACTTCAGTTTATGTACACCGTCAACATGCTGCTGGCTACGGGAGCGGGCATGCTGGTAGGTATGGAACTGGGCAAAAAGGACACACGGCGTGCATCGTATATCTTCATCGTTTCGATGTCAGCCTGTTTGCTGACCGGTCTCGTATTGACAGTATGTGGCGTGCTGACACCTGATGTCGTGACACGGCTACTGTGTGACCACGAGGAGCTTTATCAGCCTACCTACGAATACCTGCGAGTGATGCTGACAGGTGCACCGGCCTACCTGCTGATGTGGGGCCTTGACACGATGGTCAGCGTTGATGGCAGTCCACGCCTGGTGTCTGTATCCATCCTGGTGGATAATGTCGTTCACCTGGTGCTTGACGTGGTATTCATAAAGTACTTCGGCTGGGGCATCGAGGGTAGCGCATGGGCTGCCGTCATCGGTCACGTCGTGGGCATCGCCATGATGGGCATCCATTTCCTTTCCAAGGAGAATCATCTGCGACTCGCATGTGGGCGTCAGAAACCGGTTTTCGGTGCCATCATCTCGCAGGGTGCACCGCTGGCCATTGCCTCTGTCTGTCTGACGGTGCTGATGTTTGCGTCAAACAGAATCATACTGTCATCGCTGGGGCGCACGGGAATCTATGCCTTTGCCCTCTGTATGAACCTGCTGCTGATCTACAACCTGTTCCTGGGAGGAGTCTGCCGCACCATCCAGTCGCTGGGTTCCATCCAAGTGGGGAAAGGCGACAACGAGGCCTTCACGCTGGTATTGCGTAAGTCGTTTAACTTCATCACCGTGGCAATGGTCATCACCTGCATCTACGTATGGATATGGCCCGAGAGCATTGTCATGCTCTTTGGTACCAACGAGAGCGACATGATTACCGAAAGCTGCTATGCGTTGCGCATCTTCGCCGTCTGTCTCATTCCCTTCTGCTATATCTACACCATCATGATTGTCTATAAGCTCTACAACTACCACCACATGGCACTCTTCATTTCCTTCGCCCTGTCGCTGACGGTCATCCCCGTGCTGTGGCTGTTTTCCCGGTACGCCAAAGAATGGATATGGTATGGTTTCCTGACAGCTTACATCATTGAGATGGTTGCCATCCTAGTGCTCCACAAGATGACGCACGTCAAATTTGAGTTGAAAAATAATTAGATAAAATATGAAAACATCTGCACCATTAACTAAAACGCAATACGGTCTCTACGTGGAATGTGTAAACCACCCGGGAGAGCCTTGTTATAATGTACCTTGTTTCTATATCCTTGACGGCAGTCTGGACGAAGAGCGGCTCCGCAAAGCTGTCGAGACAGTGGTGTCAGCCCATCCGACGCTGTTTACACGCATCGAGTTAACGGATCAGGGCGACCCTGTGCAGACGATTGATGACACGGAGACATTCTCGTTACAGGTAGAGCATACCGATGACATTGAGGCTGCCAAGCAGACGATGGTCCAGCCTTTCAATATCGTGGGCGACCGTCTGTTCCGCATACGCCTGCTGCGCGACAAAGAACACTTTTATTATTTCCAGGATGTCCACCATACGCTTTTCGACGGAGGCTCGCAGGGCATCATGTTAGCAGATATCGAGAAGGCCTACAATGATGAGCCGCTGGAAGCAGAGCAGCTGACGATGGCCCAGTTGGCTATTGCAGAAGAAGAACAGCGACGGACGGCCCTCTTTCAGGAGGACAAAAAATGGTATGCAGAGAACTTCGATTGCGGAGACTGCTACTCTCCGTTGTTGCCCGACCAGCCTCACCCCCTCGCCCCCTCTCCCAAAAGCGATGGGGAAGCCCTCCTGACACGGAAAATGGCTGTAGATAAGGATCGGGTAGATGCCTTCTGCAAGACGAACGGCATCTTCCGCAGCTCTTTCTTCACAGCCGCCTACGCTTATCTGTTGGCAAAATACAATAATGAGGAGCAGGTGCTGTTCAATACGGTACATAACGGTCGTGCCGACAAACGTGCCAGCCGTACGGTGGGCATGCTGGTGAAAACGGTACCCGTGTATGCCAGGTTCGACGGTGACACCCGTGTGCTCGACTTCATCAAGGCCGGAGAGAAGCAGATGAATGGCTGCCGACAGCATGATTCATACAATTATAGCGATGTCGTCAACGACTTGGGGCTGCAACCCGCCACGCTGTTTATCTGGCACGGAAACACACTGGAAAACAATCCGTTCTGTGGCAAGCCGATGAAGTTTATTCTTCTTTGTAACAACAGCCGCGAGGTGTCGCTCTACTTGAAGGTTGTCATCAAGGAAGGACAATTCGTGGTGGAAGCAGAGTATAATGGCAACGAATACAGCGAGGCGCTCATGAGTCAGTTCATGGAGAGTTACGAGGCGGTCTTAGAGGGATTCCTTACTCAGGAAAGGCTGTGCGACATCAGCATGACGACAGCCTCACAGATGGCGTTGCTCGACTCGTTCAATGACACAGACCGTCCATACGATGACACGCAGACAGTGGTATCGCTGTTCCGCCGTCAGGCCAAGGCCACGCCAGATGCCGAAGCCGTCGTCTTTAAAGACCACCGTTACACATACGCAGAGGTTGATGACATCAGCGACCGCATAGCAGCCTATATCGTATCCAAAGGACTGGGTGTGGGTGATGCCGTTTCTATTCTGATTCCTCGCTGTGAGTGGATGGCTATTGCCTCGCTCGGCGTGCTGAAGGCGGGATGTGCCTATCAGCCATTGGATCCTACCTACCCGAAGGAGCGTCTGAACTTCATGATGCAGGATGCAGCAGCACGATTGCTGATAAGCCTCACCCCCGACCCCTGCCCCCCATCTGTCTCCCCCCGAAAGAGGGAGGGGAGTGAATGGCTTGCAGGATTGGATTATATTAAAGAAGCAGGAATCCCCGTCTTTGACCTCGCTGATGTCAAATCATTGCCGAAGGCTACATCTCCCCTCTCTATCGGAGAGGTGTTAGGTGGTAAGGCTCCTAAGCCCTCCGACCGTTTCATCCTGCTCTACACCAGCGGATCGACAGGCGTTCCCAAAGGCTGCCAGCTGACGCATGCCAATCTGGTGTGCTACTGCAACTGGTACTGGAAATACTACGGCCTGAAGCCAGAGCACAACGTGGCAGAATATGCCAGCTATGGTTTCGACGTACACCAGGAGGGTATCTATCCGCCACTGACGGGCGGTGCCACCGTACACATCATCCCTGAGGAACTGCGCCTGGACCTTGTGTCGCTCAACGAATACCTGGAGCGCGAACACATTACCCATACCTTCATGACGACACAGGTGGGCTATCAGTTTGCAACGAATATCGAGAACCACTCCCTGGTGCATCTTTCGGTGGCCGGCGAGAAGCTGGCCAGTATCGCTCCGCCTCAGGGTTATCAGTTGCACAACGGCTATGGTCCTACGGAGGCCACCATCATCATTACTGTCTATCCTATCACAAAGAAAGATACGGACGTCCCCATTGGCAAGCCCTTGGACAATGTGCGGCTTTATGTGGTCGATCAGCAGGGACACCGTCTGCCTGTGGGGGCTTTGGGTGAATTGTGGGCAGCCGGACCGCAAGTGGCGCTCGGCTACCTGAACCGACCGGAGAAGACGGCAGAGGTGTTTATCGCGAATCCCTTTATTGCCCCCTTGTTGTCCCCTGAGGGGGACACTAATACCCAAAGTCATGAAGCACCCTCAGGGGTCGTAGGGGGGGATAAATATGCCCGCGTCTATCGCACTGGCGACATTGTGCGCTATCTACCCGACGGCAATATCCAGTTTGTTGGCCGCAGGGACGGGCAGGTGAAGATTCGTGGTTTCCGCATCGAGCTGAAGGAGGTGGAAGCCGTCATTCGCGAATTCCCCGGCATCAAGGATGCTACCGTACAGGCCTTTGACGACGAGAATGGCGGCAAGTTCATTGCTGCCTACATCGTCAGCGATGAGCAGGTGGACATTGAGGCCATGAACAACTTCATCCTCAATCAAAAACCGCCATATATGGTACCTGCCGTGACGATGCAAATCGAAAAGATTCCATTGAACCAGAACCAGAAGGTGAACAAGAAGGCCCTGCCGAAACCCATCAAGTCTGTTGCTGTGGCACAGCAAGAGACAGAACATGCCCCACTCAATGTGTTGGAGCAGGAGTTGCACGAGATGATTGCGGGCATCATTGGTAACACCGATTTCGGCATTACTACGGTTCTGGGACATGCTGGTCTGACCTCTATCTCTGCCATCAAGCTGGCCATACAGGTGAACAAACGCTATGGCATTACCCTCAATGCGAAGTCATTGGTCAAGAACGGTACACTGCAAAGCATTGAGAATGAGATACTCAGACAGACTATCCCCCAACCCCTCCCTGCAAGGGAGGGGAGTGGTTACTCTCAAGGATCTCGTCCATCTTCTCCCCTCACTTACAGGGAGGGGCAGGGGGTGGGTCTCTCCTACGCCCAAACTGGTGTTTATTTCGACTGCCTGAGAAATCCCACATCAACGCTGTACAATATTCCATACTGCATTAAGTTCCAGAAGGATACAGATACGGGAGCACTTGCCGAGGCTATCAAGACTTTTGTCAAGGCGCATCCGCAGATGACCGTTCACTTCGGTAACGGCGAAGCGGGCATCGTTCAAACCGTCAACCTGGAACAGGCTGTAGAGATTCCCATCAACAAGATGAGCGAGGAAGATCTGGTTTCATATAAACAGGACTTTGTAAAGCCTTTCGACCTCAGCACGGGACCACTTTATCGCTTCGAAATAGTGACAACCGGACAGCAGACCTATCTGCTGATGGATGTGCATCATCTGGTATTCGACGGTGGTTCTGTTGACATCTTCCTGCAGCAACTATGTTCTTTGCTCGACGGTCGTGCCATCGAGGAAGAAGATCAGAGCTATGCAGCCTATGTAACAGCAGAACAGGCCGCAGAAGGAGGTGAGGACTATCTCGCTTCCAGGGACTTCTTCAAAGACCGTCTGGCAGCTGTCGAGGCTGCTACGGAGGTACGTCCCGACCTGCCGAATCCCGTCAAGGGAACTATCAGCAAGGCCATCTCCGCTCTTGATATCAGGTCTATAGACACCTTCTGTCGCAATAACAATATCACACCTGCCCATCTGATTCTTGCGGCCGTCTATTATTCACTATCACGTTTCGCCAATAGTGAACAGGTTTGCATGACCACCGTCTCAAGCGGCCGCTCCAATCTGCATATCCGCAACACCATAGGTATGTTTGTCAATACCCTGGCCCTGAGTGCAACTATCGGAAAACAGACTGTGAAAGAATTTTTGCAGGAGGTGAGCGAAAACTTCGACGAGACACTGCGTCACGAGAACTATCCGTTTGCACAGATTGCCGCTGACTACGG
>CAJOQT010000069.1 GCA_905236875.1 uncultured Prevotella sp.
GCTCAGTGCGAGGCACGTGCAAAGGAATGGCTTTCTCCGGCCTTTGACGAGGAGACACGTAAAGAAGTTCAGGCCATGTTGGACAATCCCGACAAGACCGATCTCATTGATGCTTTCTATCGCGACCTGGAATTTGGAACGGGTGGACTGCGTGGTATCATGGGTGCAGGAACCAACCGCATGAACAAGTACATCGTAGGTATGGCTACGCAGGGCTTTGCCAACTACATCCTCAAGGCATTCCCCGGCAAGCAGTGCTCGGTGGTTGTAGGTCACGACTGCCGCAACAACGGCCGCATGTTTGCAGAGTCTGTTGCCGATATCTTCTCGGCCAACGGCATCAAGGTCTATCTGTTTGAGAGCCTGCGTCCTACACCGGAGATTTCCTTCGCCATCCGCCATCTCGGTTGTCAGGCAGGTGTCAACGTCACCGCTTCTCACAACCCCCGCGAATACAACGGCTACAAGGCCTATTGGGACGACGGTGCCCAGGTGCTTGCTCCGCACGATATCGGCATCATCGATGAAGTGAACAAGGTAAAGATCGGCGATGTGAAGTTCGAGGGCAATAAAGAGCTCATCATCCCCATCGGCGGTGAGATGGACTGGGACTATATCCAGGCTGTCAAGGAGGCTATGGTCGATCAGGATGTTATCCTCCGCCAGAAGGATCTCAACATCGTTTATTCACCCATGCACGGCACTGGCCGCGTCATCATCCCGATGGCTCTGCGCTCTTGGGGCTTCCAGAACATCCATGTGGTGCCCGAGCAGATGATTATCGACGGAAACTTCCCAACGGTTGTCAGCCCGAATCCTGAGAATGCCGAGGCCATGACCTTGGGTATGAAGCTCGGAACGAAGCTCAATGCCGACCTGGTTATCGCCTCCGACCCCGATGCCGACCGTCTTGCCATCGTCTGCCGCAACTCAAAGGGCGAGTGGGAAATCCTCAACGGTAACCAGACCTGTATGATGTTCTCCTGGTACATCATCGCCAACAAGAAGAAGCTTGGCCAGCTCAAGGGCAATGAGTTCCTCGTCAAGACCATCGTCACCACCGAGGTGATTGCCGAGATTGCCAAGAAGAATCAGGTGGAATACAACGACTGCTACACCGGCTTCAAGTGGATTGCCAACGAGATCCGCGTCAACGAAGGCAAGAAGAAGTACATTGGTGGCGGTGAGGAAAGCTTTGGCTTCCTGCCTTACGACAAGGTTAGGGATAAGGACTCCCCCGCATCCATCTGTCTGATTTGCGAGATTGCAGCATGGGCACGTGACAACGGCATGACGCTCTACGACCTGCTGATGAAGATCTACGCTGAATATGGCTTCTCACGTGAGGTGACTATCAACGTGGTACGTCCGGGTAAGACGGGTGCCGACGAGATCAAGCAGATGATGACCGACTTCCGTAATACGCCGCCAACAGACCTCGGCGGTTCGAAGATTGTCCTCTCGAAGGACTTCCAGAAGCTCGAGGCACGTAAGGCCGACGGCACCGTCGAGAAGCTCGACATGCCTGCTACCTCCAATGTGCTGCAGTGGTTCTGCGATGATGGCACGAAGGTCAGCGTACGTCCTTCGGGCACAGAGCCAAAGATCAAGTTCTATCTTGAGGTGAAAGACCCGTCGTTCAAGTGCGCCGACTGCTACGAGCGTTGCGTGAAGGCTGCCGACGAGAAGGTCGAAGCTATCAAGAAGTCGCTCAATCTCTAACAGCATAGAATGCTTTAGGACCCAGGAATCGACTGCCAATCCAATGATTGGTGGTCGATTCTTTTTTATATACAGGAAGAGCACGCAGAGTGATTGGCTCTCGCTGCCTTCTTGCGGTTGCCCGGAAGCCCCTTTGCTCTGCTCGAAGGCCCTTCTTCCATATACAAGAAGGCCTCTCAGCAATCGCAAAAGTTCCCTCCGAGGATCGCAAAAGTACCCTCCGGGAATCGCTAAAGGGCAGGGGGTGTTTGACAGGGGAATGCAGCCTCTTTACATCTTATTTTATCGTGCTTGGAGTTTGGAGGCTCCAAACGGGTCGAATTATGCGATAATTCTCCTCGAATTCCGCGATAATTCTCCTCGAAAAGCACTGCTTTTCTTTTTCTCCCAAAATTTGGAGTGCGAACACCCAACGAACCAATGTAAAGTATTTTGATTAGTTTCTCCACTTTTCCCCAAAATAATTTGGCTGGTTCATAATTAGTTTGTACCTTTGCAACGAGTTATGTACCGAAAGGTAGTGACTCGAAATTGTTTTATTGCTCAATTCCTAGACGAACTGCGACCTCGAAAAGGATAAAGAGCAAATCATAACACATAGGAGTATGCGCCTTGTGCGTAGGCTTCGAAGTACGTGTTATGAGGTTGTCGCAGACCTGTCTGGGAGTACGGAAGGTCTGCGCACAATCTTTTTTGTGAGGTTAGTACAGACTGTCCAGTTTGAGATAAAGTATTAACTCCATAAATTAACAAAACAATGAAACAAAGATTTTTACTCAAATCAATGCTCCTGCTATTCGCCCTGATAGTGGGAAGTTCAAGTGTGTGGGCAGCGGCTGGTGATGTCCTTGCAAAATTATATAATACAGCAGGAAGTGGCTATGCCACGCGTCAAACCAAAACTGATAGTTATAATGTTGGATGGGTTTTGTCTGGTTCTAGTTCCGGTGCTTGGGGAAGTAATAGTAGCCAGAAGGCAAATGTCAAACCAACAGCAGCAGATCTACCTGTTGTTCAGGGTGTAACTTCTAATGCAACAACTAGTACTCAATATCATTATTTTTACTATACAACTACGGCCGTTAGTAATGTAGGTAGTATAGAATTTAGTTTTGCCAACGATTATGATACAAATACAAGCTGTAATGTGTATCTAGTAATGGGTGATGTGCTTTCTGCTGCTAATGGAAATGCATATACTCAAGTTGAATTAGCAAATACTTCAACCACTTCTCAAGGTGCATCTATTTCATCTGCGGGAACGTATACATTTACGTTTGCTACAACACAAACATCAGCTAAATATTATGGTTTAGTGATAAAAGTAGCAAATAATTCATATAAAAGATTTGCTTCAGCGTCACTTACACTTAAGGAAGGTTCGACAGGCGGTGGTGGCGACCTCACCGCTTCCGATTTGACTATTACCAATCAGTCAACGGCTCTTTCTTTTGACCTGTACAACAATTACTCTGTTCAGGTCATCAACTACACGACATCAAGCACAGGCGCAGTAAGCATTGCTAATAATAGCTATGCAACTTTCAGCATAGATCAGACCAACAAGACTATTACCGTCACTCCGACAGCAGTCACACCCAGCACTCAGACCATTACTGTTAACCAGCAGGCTGATGAAACATACGCTGCAGGCTCAGCAACCTTTACCCTTTCTGTTGCGAATAGTGCTCCAGCTATCAATGCCGATAATAACGTTAATATTGCTGTAGATGCTACGTCCGGTGTAATTAACTATACTATTAGCAATCCTATCGCTAACACTTCGCTTACAGCTTCATGTACTGATAATTGGATTTCGAACGTTGATGTAGATGCAGCCAATAATCAAGTAACTTTCAACACGACTGCAAACACAGGATACGCGCCTCGTATAGGTACTATAAACTTGACTTATGGTGATAACTTAGCGACAAAAGCTGTTACCATAACTCAGGCTGCAGCAACACCTTCAGGTGATAACTTTACATGGGATCTGACAACAAATTCTTACAGTTCTTCCTCGACTGATTTAGTGACTTGGACGAAAGACTATGCTACCATGACTTTAGCAAAAGGGGAATCTTCGCAAAATGCTAATTCTTATTTGAGTAATGGTAATCCTTCTCATAGCCGTCTCTATCAAAACCAGATTCTTACAATAACTCCTGTTGAAGGATATGTTGTTAATGCCGTCGAAATAACATGTACAGGTACTAGTTACGTAGCTGGTTTGACTGGTAACTCTTGGACAAATGCCACAGCATATACAAATGATGCTGTTGTTACTTTGGTTCCTGCCAATACCACTAAACCTTTTTACGTGACTATCTCCGGGGCATGTCGTGTTAGTTCTGTAAAGGTTTATTACGCAACGAACACGTCTCCTTACATTACTGCAGGAAATGAAAACCTTGCATACAATGCAACAAATGGTACAATTACCTATACAGTCCACAATTCTGTTCAAGGCGGTGAGTTGACTGCAGAAGTGATTGATGGAGACTGGATCACATTGGGTGCTGTTGGGGCAGGTGTTCCTTTCACGGCTACGGTTAATCCCACAAATGAAGTACGTACGGCCACTGTTGAGTTGACTTATACCTACAATACAAATGTGAGTGTTACAAAAGAAGTCACTATTACACAGGCTTTAAATGAGAGTGGAAAGCATGTACCCACATTTAATATCAATGATACAGAAACGATACCTTATGGAGCCTCAATGACCATTAATTCAGCTAATATCACAGGAGGCGATATCACTGTGACTTCCCACAACACGGCAATTGCAACAGTCAGCGGTCTCGTCGTCACCCCTCAAGCAGTCGGAACGACCACTCTCACAGTAGCTACTGCAGAAAACAATGACTATGCTGCAGGCAGTAAGACGATTACTCTAAATGTCATTGCTCCAACAGGTAGTACTTCAGTAAACCCAACGTTGGACTTTACAAATAACATTTGGCGACTGCCTACAACAGGAACGACGACAGAAACCAGCTATTCTAACGGTTATTATTCTGTAACGTTGGCTGGTACTGGCGCACATTATTATAGCTCAAATTACCTGATGCTCCAAGAAAATGGCTCTCTGACATTACAGGCTTTTGATAAAGCTGTAACTCAGATTGATGTTGTAGGAAAGACTGGTGCTTCATCTAAAACTGTTGAGAATATTTACGTAGGCGAAACACCTGTAAGTGAAAGTAAGACAGGTTCTACAGGTACCAACACCTTTGTAATTGACAATAATCATCAGGATGTAGGTACCATCTATACTCTGAAAGTATCAACGGCAAATGCACAGATTACTAAAATTATTGTTCATTTAGCCTCTGCTCCCACCGTCACTGCAAAGCTCAACGCTTCTGGATATGCTACGTTCTGCTCACAGTATCCTCTTGACTTCTCGTCAGCCTCTGGCTATACTGCTTGGGCGATAAAGAGCATCAGTACTGATAATGTAATAACTTTCGAACAGATTACAGGTAAAATCAAAGGTGGTCAGGGTATCATGCTGAGGGGAACTGCAGGTGAAACCATCACATTGACTCCTTCGGATAGTGAGACAGATCTTGGTGAAAACAACAAGCTTGTTGGAACTTTAGCTCCTACGGTTATCGAAGCTAATCAGTACTATGGATTGAGCGGAAGCAAGTTTGTAAGATTGACTCAAGGCACAGCTCCTGCTGGTAAGGCACTGCTGCCTGCAAATCTTGTTACGGTTCCCAACAGTGGTCAGGCTCCAAACTTCACCTTTGTCTTTAATGATGAATCAACAACAGCGATAAGTGAAGAAGTAAGAGTGAACAATGAAGAATTTACAACCACTACATGGTACGACCTGAATGGACGCAAGCTGCAAGGCAAGCCGACAACTAAGGGTATCTACATCATGAATGGAAAGAAGATTGCGATAAAATAACCTCCCCCTCCTGACCTCCCCCAACTGGGGGAGGAACAAGGGGAAGAACGAAAAGAAAATTTCTGAATAATTAATGACAATTTCTTTCATAAAAACAATTTACGTATAAAAAAGAAAAGAGCAATATGAAGAAGATATATATTATTCCTGAGATAGAGATAGATCAAATCAATATGGACCTGACCATCCTTGTTAATTCAGTTACTATTGATCCTGGAGCAGGACCCCAAAATCCTTCTACAATTGATGCCCCAGACCTCATCGACTTCGGTGACGACGATGTTGACTGGTAATCATTTTAAAAATGAAGGAATGAAAGAATGAAAAGGGGGGCGGGCGAAAGCCGCGCTCCTCTTCAGATACAACGCCGTGAGGCGCATGTTTAAATTTTGTTTCAAAATGCTTCTCCGATAATAACGGAGAGCAATAATAGTTGAGTAGATGCTATCTGTCCGTGAGGATGGATGGCATCTTGTTGTTTTTTCCTTTAGTGCAATTTATGATAGAGAAATAAGAAAAAGCTTGTTTGTTTGAGGTAAAATAAGTATCTTTGCACCGCTATGGCAAAGTTAGGTATTGTAGGAAAGCCTAGGTGGACCTAGGAAAGCCTAGGGGCATCTAGGAAAGCCTAGGGGCATCTAGGATAGTTTAAGATAGGAAGGCCTGGGAATTTCTAGGGAGACCTAAGACAAGATAAGAAATAACAATAAAACTAAGAATGATATGGAATATGACACAAAGGGTAAGGTGCTGAAGAAAGCTGTGGTTTGGAAAGAGCTTTACTTTTATCGTAAGAGCGATGCGCTCTACCAGTTAACGGTGGAGTTCTGCAAGCGTTTCTTGCCTGCTCATGGCGACAGGACGGTAGATCAGATGGTGCAAGCTGCTCGGAGTGGAAAGCAGAATATCGTGGAAGGCAGCGAGGACGGACAGACAAGCTCAGAGATGGAGATTAAGCTGATGAATGTGGCGCGAGGGAGTTTGCAGGAACTCCGTGCCGACTACCACGACTACCTGAATACCCACCACCTGCCGGTGTGGGATGCTGGCAGTGAGCGTCAACAAAAACTCCGTGAGTTTTGCCATTCGCACAACGACTTTAGTGATTATGAGCCTCTGTTGCCAAAGATGAATGACGAAGAGATGGCCAACTTGGCGCTTACACTCTGCCATCAGGCGGACAAGATGATGTGCGCCTATATTGAGAAACTGGAAAAGAAATTTGTGACAGAGGGCGGCATCAAGGAACGGATGCACGCAGCGAGGACGAGCTATCGGCAGGAGGTGGACGCTCATATGAGAGCGCTGGAGAGAGAGAATGCTGTGCTGAAGAAAAGAATAAAGGAGCTGGAGGAAGAGATAGAGAGGATTAGGAGGACCTAGGAAAGCCTAGGAGGACCTAGAAGACCTAGGAAGTTCTAGGAAAGCCTAGGTTCGCCTGGCGGTCGAAGGTGCTTACGCTCGAAAAAACTCAAATTAATTTGGTTTTTTCCTCACTTAATCGTACCTTTGCAGGCGAAATTAGACGAAGACCAATAAATTTGTTATTTTCTATGCAGAATAATCATTCTATAGTAGGAGCCAAGATCAAAGGACTCAGAGAGACAAAAAACCTTAGTATTGAAGAGATTGCAGAGCGTAGCGGCCTGTCGGTAGAGCAGATCGTCTCCATTGAGAACGACGAGAACCTGCCGTCGTTGGGACCGCTGATTAAGATTGCCCGTGCCTTGGGTGTGCGTCTCGGAACGTTTATGGACGACAACGATGCTCTGGGACCTGTGGTGTGCCGTGCTTCAGAGCGTGAGGCCAGCAGTAGCATCAGCTTCTCGAACGGTGCCACCGATGCCCGTAAACACATGGAATATCATCCTCTGGCACAGCAGAAAGCCGGTCGTCACATGGAACCGTTTGTGATTGACATTAACCCCGAGGAGAATCCGGACTTCCAACTCTCGGCCCACGAAGGTGAGGAGTTTATCTATGTGATGCAGGGTGAGATAGAGATTGTCTATGGTAAGGATACCTATACGCTGAAAGAGGGCGACTCGATATTCTACGACTCAATTGTGAAGCACCATGTGCATGGCGCACCGGGCAAGTCAGCCAAAATCCTGGCCGTAGTCTATATTCCCTTCTAAAGGACCCCCTCTAACTCCCCCTGTTTAGGAGAAGACTGGGGGAGGGTATGTTTTTAAATGCCTAACAGTATAAGAAATGAGTAGTGTAAGATTAGATATGGCAGGCCGTCCGTTGCCTGATAGGACATATCCTGCAGAGACAGGTTCAGTTGGCTACACCCTCCACGAGCGCACGCTGGGACAGTGGCTGGAACACTGGGCTGAAACCACACCCGACAAGGAGTATATCGTATATTCAGACAGAAACCTGCGCTTCACGTGGAGTCAGTTCAACGAGCGTGTCGATAACCTGGCCAAAGGCTTGATTTCTATCGGTGTGAAGAAGGGATCGAACGTAGGCATCTGGGCAACGAATGTGCCCGACTGGCTGACGTTCCTCTATGCGACGGCGAAGATCGGTGCCGTGCTGGTCACGGTGAATACCAACTATAAGCAGAACGAGCTGGAGTACCTGTGCAAGGACTCTGACATGGAAACGCTCTGTATTACTGACGGCACGTGGGACTGTAACTACGTGGATATGACCTATACCATGTTGCCGGAGCTGAAGACCTGTGAACGCGGACACCTGAACAGCGAGCGGTTCCCATACCTGAAGAACGTAGTATATATAGGTATGGAGAAATATCGGGGTATGTACAACACTGCCGAGCTGTTGCTGTTGGGACAGAACGTGGAGGACGAGACACTGAACGAGATGAAGAGTCAGGTGAACTGCCACGACGTGTGCAACATGCAATATACGAGCGGTACCACAGGATTTCCCAAGGGTGTGATGCTTACCCACTATGGTATCTCCAACGACGGATATTTCACGGGCGAGAACATGGGCTTTACTGCCGACGACAAGCTCTGCGTCTGTGTGCCGCTGTTCCACTGCTTCGGCGTGGTGCTGGCCACGATGAACTGTCTGACGCACGGCTGTACGGAGGTGATGGTCGAGAAGTTCGACCCGTTGGTGGTGCTGGCTTCCATTCACAAGGAACGGTGTACCGCCGTCTATGGCGTGCCAACGATGTTTATTGCCGAGCTGAACCACCCGATGTTCGACATGTTCGACCTGACCTGTCTGCGCACAGGTATCATGGCCGGCAGCCTTTGCCCTGTGGAACTGATGAAGCAGGTCAGCGAGAAGATGTATATGACCATTACGAGTGTGTATGGTTTGACGGAGAGTTCGCCGGGTATGACGCAGACCTGTCTGAACGACACCTTCGAGCAGCGTTGCACGACTGTAGGCCGCGACTTCCCGTTTGTTGACGTGAAGGTGCTCGACCCTGAGACTGGCGAGGAGTGTCCCGTCGGCGTACAGGGCGAGATGTGCTGCAAGGGCTTCAACGTGATGAAGGGATACTATAAGAACCCGGAGGCTACTGCCGAGGTCATCGACAAGAACGGCTATCTGCATTCTGGCGACCTGGGCGTGAAGGACGAGCAGGGATTCTACAAGATTACAGGACGTATCAAGGATATGATTATTCGTGGTGGTGAAAATATCTACCCTCGAGAGATTGAGGAATTCCTGTATCACATGCCTGGCATACGTGACGTTCAGGTGGCCGCAGTGCCCTCGAAGAAGTATGGCGAGGCGGTTGGTGCCTTTATCATACTTGAGGAAGGTGCCACGATGACACCAGAGGACGTGCAGCTGTTCTGTCGCGGCAAGATAGCCCGTTATAAGATTCCGAAGTATGTGTTCTTCATCGACCAGTTCCCTCTGACGGGTTCAGGCAAGATCCAGAAGTTCAAACTGAAGGAGATGAGCCTGCAGCTGTGCGAGAAGCTGGGGATTGAGGTGGTTTAACGGACAACAGACAACGGACAACAGACCGCTCGGCTTTGCCGCTTGCTACCGTAGGGACGCAAGAACGGACGACGGACTGTGATCAGCGGTTCACCTGCTGATGACGGGAAACAGACGGAGATTAGACGAGTTAAAACATTAAAAATTTTAAATTCTTATTGTTGATTCGAAATAATCTTTGTATCTTTGCACATTATTAATATTAGAAATACAGTAAATTGTAAAACGTAAATTATTATGACTATCAACGAATTCAACTTTGCCGGTAAGAAGGCAATCGTGCGCGTTGACTTCAACGTGCCTCTGGACGAGAATGGTAAGATTACTGACGACACCCGCATACGTGGTGCCCTGCCCACTTTGAAGAAGATCCTGGCTGACGGTGGTGCGCTCATCATCATGTCGCACATGGGTAAGCCGAAGGGAAAGGTGAACCCGAAGTTCTCACTGGGTCAGATCAAGGATGCCGTACAGGCAGCTCTTGGTGTTCCTGTCAGCTTCGCTCCCGACTGCGCCAAGGCACAGGAGGCTGCTGCTGCCCTGAAGATGGGTGAGGCTTTGCTGCTGGAGAACCTTCGTTTCTATCCTGAGGAGGAAGGCAAGCCTGTTGGTATCGACAAGGAAGACCCGAAGTATGCCGAGGCCAAAGTTGCCATGAAGTTCTCGCAGAAGGAGTTTGCAAAGACGCTGGCATCGTATGCCGACTGCTACGTGATGGATGCCTTCGGTACTGCTCACCGCAAGCATGCCTCTACAGCCGTTATTGCCGACTACTTCGATGCCGACAACAAGATGCTTGGTCTGCTCATGGAGAAAGAGGTTGCTGCTGTTGACAATGTGCTCAGCAACATCAAGCGTCCGTTCGTTGCCATCATGGGTGGCTCGAAGGTTTCCTCGAAGATCGGTATCATCGAGAACCTGCTTGGTAAGGTTGACAAGCTCATCCTCTGCGGTGGTATGACCTATACCTTCGCCAAGGCTCACGACGGTGAGATAGGTAACTCTATCGTTGAGCTTGACAAGCTGGACGTTGCCCTGGGCGTAGAAGAGCTGGCCAAGAAGAACGGTGTTGAGCTGGTTCTGGGCAGCGACTGCACTGCTACCAATGGACTTGACTTCGGTACCATGACCGTTAAGCCCGGTTCAGAAATCATCACTTGTCCTGCCAACAATGTTCCCGCAGGATTTGAGGGCGTCGATGCCGGTCCTGCCAGCCAGCAGGATTTCCGCAATGCTATCAAGGGTGCCAAGACCATTCTGTGGAACGGTCCTGCCGGAGTCTTCGAGTGTGACGACTTCACAGCCGGTAGCCGCGCTATCGGTGAGGCCATTGCCGAGGCAACAGCCGAGGGTGCCTTCTCACTGATTGGCGGTGGTGACTCTGTGGCTTGTGTCAACAAATTCGGTCTGGCCGACAAGGTAAGCTATATCTCTACAGGTGGCGGTGCCTTGCTTGAAGCTATCGAAGGTAAGATTCTTCCAGGTGTAGCAGCCATCAAGGGCGAATAAACTATAACAAGATAAAGGGGGAGTTTCAGATGTCAAAGTCTGAGACTCCTTTTTTCAATCAACAGCCTATACATGCCATTTATGAAGAAAACATTATTTGTCTGTACTCTGGCTATGATGCTCTGCTCGTGCAACAGCATCATCGGCAAGGTGTCGGCACTGACCGGAAAGAGTGATCTGAAAACGGACAGCATTGTGGTGGCAAAAGACCAGCAGCATGCTATGGTTCGCTATTATGTGGATTTTCCGACAGAAGGAAACTCCTTGTTAGTGAATGCAATACGGGAATACGTTAACGAACAGCTTGGGGGAACGTATGACGGTGACGAGAGCAACGGTCAACTGATGATTGACACCTACGCACAGAATGAATGGTCAAGTCTGGTATCACAGTATAACGAGCTTTTGGCAGAGACGGAGAACGAGTTTATGAATGATATCTCGTTCTATACCGAATATGAGATCCGAAAAATCTACGAGACCGATAAGTTCGTTACTTTCCAGACTTTCACGATGACCTATCTGGGTGGTGCCCACGGCATGCATAACCAGATTGGTGTAACGTTCCGGAAGAGTGACGGAAGGCGTTTTGGTTACAGCATGATGCGGCAATTGTATAGCGAGGGATTCTATAATATCACCAAGGAAGGTTTGCGCTCTTATTTCTCCCAGGCCGGCATGGGCAAGCCTGAAAGTGACGAGGAGCTGAAGGAATGGCTGATGACCAGCGACGACGTGAACTACCTGTCGCATCCCAGATGTGAGCCTTACATGGTAGAGGATGGCGTGCTGTTCATCTATCAGCCCTACGAGATTGCCGCCTATGCTGCCGGTATGCCTGAGTTCACAGTCAGCTATCAGGACATCAAGCCCTATCTGACCGTAGGAGCGCAGAAGATGATTCCCTGAAAAAAAAAGATAGATTTAAGGATTAATAATTTAATATTGAAGAAATGAAGAAAGTATTAATGATTTTTACTGCCGCTCTGATGGCAGTTTCAGCAAATGCCCAGACTGCGGTCACGGCAAACAAGTTTGGTGATAACTGGTACATAGGTATCAATGGTGGTCTGACATTCACACCGACTATTGAGGGCGAAAATGCAACCACATTCAAAGGTATGGCTCCCAATGCGGGAATTCGAGTAGGCAAGAACCTGACCACAGTCTTTGGTCTGGCCTTAGAAGGAAATGCCTATTTCGAGGCTAACGAGAAATCGTCGTTTAGCGTGTCAAAGACCTTTATTAACATGACTACCGTCAACCTGCTGGGTACATTTAACCTGAGCAACCTCTTTGGCGGCTACAAGGGTGAGCCTCGTACGTTCGAGGTTATCGCCTTGGGCGGTTTTGGTTGGTCCCACGGGTTCGGCGTTGAAGGAAAAGTCAACGAGATTGACTCGAAGCTGGCTTTGGACTTTGCCTTCAACTTAGGCAAGCAGAAGGCTTTCCAGCTCTATGTTGAGCCTGCCATCGTCTATGGTCTGGAAGGCTATTATGACAATTGGAGTTATATGAACGGTTTCAAGTATAATCTGAACAATAGTCTTCTGCAGGCTAACGTGGGACTTATCTATAAGTTCCAGAACAGCAACGGCACTCACAACTATGCTATCGAGCCGCTTCGCAATGTCGGTGAGATCAATGCCCTGAATGCCAAGATCAATGAGTTGCGTGCCGACATCGAGATGAAGGACGGCAAGCTGGCTGCCAACGGACGTACTATTGATGAGCTTCAGGCACAGATTGACGACCTTCAGGCAGCACTCACCGCCTGTGAGAACCAGCCGCGTACTCCTGCCACTGTCGTCGTGAAGAAGAACCTGCTGCAGCCTATCGTTATCTTCGGTCAGGGTAAGAGCACCATCGATGCTGCCCAGTATGCCAGTGTAGAGATGGTAGCCAAGTACATGCGCAACCATCCGAACGCCAAGATACTGATCAAGGGTTATGCTTCGCCTGAAGGTGATCCCGAGTTGAACATGCGTCTGTCGATTGCCCGTGCCGAGTCTGTAAGGACAGCACTCATCAACCGCTACAAGATTGCTGCTGAGCGCATCACCACCGAGGGTATGGGTGCAACGGCTGAACTGTCGGAAGAGAACGACTTCAACCGTGTAGCCATGTTCTTTGACACCACGGTGGAGTAATCCATTTTCCTTCGTAACCCGTGATACTTCTTTTGAACGAACACGTTAAGATATGAAACGGAAACCTGTCATCTGTAGTCTGTTACTGCTTCTGTCGTTCTTCTGCATTCCTGTGCATGGACAGCAGTTGCAGGCTGCCTTGTCACACTATTCGGCTGACGACGGTCTGGCCAGCAATGCCATTGCCGACATCAAGCGTGACGACTACGGTTATATTTGGTTATCGACCTGGAACGGACTATCCCGATTCGACGGTTATAACTTCTATAACTACGAGACAGGAAACCGCAGTGGCATACCTCTGTTGCACAATCGTATAGCCAAGATCGTCATTGATCAGGGGCAGAACGTATGGATGGTTATGTACGACAAGCGCATCTTCGTGCTCAATCGTAAGACCGATAAGATTATCAATCCGTTGGAAGGTATCACGGGTTATGAAGATTTCAAGACTTCTACACCTCTTTTCGTAACGTCTTCGGGCTATGTGCTGGCCTGCATAGACGGCGTGGGAATCTATTCCATGCAAATCAGTCAGGACAATAAGGTGAAAAACAGCCTGATTGCTACTGGCGGGCTTAAGGTCAATGCTATCGTTGAAGGCCATAAGGGTGACCTGTGGGCAGGATGCGATAACGGTATTCACCGGCTGAGTCTGACAAACGGCGTATTAGAGAAAAAAGGTGTTTTCGAGGGAGAGGATATCAACTGTATCTACTCCAATGGCTATGACATCTATGCCGGTACGGTGTCGGGAAAGCTTGTCACCTTCTCTCCCGGGCAACAGCCGCGTATTATTTCTGAATTACCTTTGCCCATCACGTCTGTCTATGTCGATAAGCATAACCTGTTGTGGTTCTCGACTACCGAATGGGGCGTGTCACGTCTGAATCTTGAGACAGGTAATGTCAAATCGTTCGAGCAGCGTGTCCTGGTTCCTGTCTATGACTCAAGAGGCTCAACTGTCATGGAGGCGGACAGTATTCTCTGGGTTGCCATGAATCATGGCGGATTCGGCTATTACAATCGTCAGAATGACGAGATCGAATATTTCCATAACGACCCCAGCAATTCATGGAACCTGTCCAACTCTATCAATGCATACATTGCTCTGGATGAAGGTGTTATCTGGGAATCAACCAGCCGGCGCGGACTGGAAAAACTCGAGATTCTGAAGACTAACATTGAGCGTCGCCGACTGTTCGACAACGTTCTGAACGGCTCAATGGCCAATGAGATACGTGCTCTCTATTATGACCAGAAGCGCAACCAGTTGCTTATCGGAAACAAGACGGGTACATTGAGTATCTTCAGAAACGGTGTGCGCACAGACTATCAGTCGGACGAGACTGCCGGCCGTTCGATGGGACGTATCTACGGTATCAATATGGACCGCGACGGCAACTACTGGCTCTGCTGCAAGGGAACGGGCGTGATTCGTCTGACGCCGGCAGGTAACAGCTTCGATTACACGTTCTTCACCAAAGACGGACAGAAAGGCAGTAGCCTGAACAGCAACGATGCCTACTGTTCTGTTCAGGACAAGGCCGGCAACATCTGGGTGGCAACGTATGGCGGCGGCGTCAATATCCTCATCAGGCAGAAGGACGGCAGTTACAAGATTCTCAACAAGGACAACGGACTGAACAAATATCCCAGGGACGGCTATCAGAAGATACGTACACTGGCTCTTGATCACGACGGTAACGTATGGGCTGGAACTACAGACGGCTTGCTCATCATGTCGCTGCAAGGCCAGAAGTTCGTGGCGCAGGAGGTCGTCAGTTCCAAGAACACACGCTATGTTCTGGGTAGCAATGATATAGTTTGCCTGGCCTGTGCCAGGGACGGTTCCATGTGGATAGGCACCAATGGTGGCGGCTTATGTCATGTTGTCGGACGCGAAGACGACGGTTCGTGGAAGTTCGAGGATTTCAATGTACACGACGGCTTGCCCTCGGAGGAGATCCTGAGCATGACCTTCGACTCGCAGGATCATGTGTGGTTCTGTACCGACCACGTGCTCTGTTCCTTTGATACCGAGAGGCGCATCTTCAGTACATTCAGTATGCAGGACGGCGTCGATGAAACCATGTGCTCTGAAGGTGCAGCCCTTGTGCTGCCTAATGGCAATGTGCTTTTCGGAACCATTGACGGCTACTATGTCGTTGACCGTAAGAAGTTAGTCACTGCCTCTGGTTCGCTGCTCAAGCTGCGTATCACGGACTTCTATCTGAACGATGCCATCGTCAGTCCGCATCTGGATGATTTCTATGATTATTATGTGCCTGACAGTGAAAAGGTGGAACTGCCTTCTCATGGCAGCATGTTTACCATACGCTTTGCCGCTCTTAACTATCAGTTGCAACATCGTACACACTATCAGTATATGCTCGAAGGCTATGACGATGACTGGCAGAATGCCGACAAGTCGAGGGCGGTCAGCTATTCCGGCCTGCCTGCCGGCACCTATAGATTCAAGGTCAAGGCTTTCCTTCTGGAGTCGCCGGAGAACTACGACCTCCGAACCCTTACCGTCATAGTGCCGCCCTATTTGCTGCTTTCCCCCACGGCAGTATGGATATACATGGTTCTTGCTGTCTGTATCATTCTGGGTATTATCTTCTGGTTGCAGGAGAGGAAGAAGCATAAGGAAAGACATCGTGTGCTGAAAGTCGGCCAGGATAATGTGGCATTTGAGCACAAGGATGATTACGACTTCATGAAGAGACAGCTGGATTGGCTCGAAGAGCATTATTCAGATACAGGTATGAGGTATGAGGATATGATAGCCCAGTCAGCCCTTGGACGTACAGCCTACTATAAACAGCTTGAGTCGTTTACGGGCATGTCGCCCAGAGACTTCGTAACCGACTTCCGTCTGAAGAAGGCTATTCAGCTTCTTGAGAAAGATAACGGATTGAGCATAAATGAGATTGCTACTAAGACAGGCTTTAATGATCCGATTTTCTTCACGCGTTCTTTCAAGAACAAGACAGGCTTGACACCATTAAGGTACCGTACAAAGAAGATGGAGGAAAAGGATAATTGAACGTTAAAAAAGTTCAAGGACGGATAACTTTTCATCGTTTAATTATCAACTTTCCGTATTTTTTATTATCTTTGCAGTCAGAAAGGTCGTATCGGTTAGATCGGGATACTCATCAAATTAAATTGAAAACCGAGATGTCTTCTCTTGCCAATGGCGGGCCACATATCGAAAGATAGCAGAAGTGCCGGTGGATTACAACGGGGGAGAGCGCTCAAATCTTAGAAATAGGAGTTTTCATCACATCATCGGTACGACCTCTTTTTGTGCCTATATCGTTCCTTCAACAGTAAATAAGACAATAGTCAAATCGCAGTTATTTCAATATGTTTTCTGGAATTATAGAAGAATTTGCCACAGTTGTGGCAATCAGCAAAGATCGGGAGAACATCGACTTCACGCTGACCTGTTCGTTTGTCGATGAACTTCGTATCGACCAGAGTGTTTCCCATAACGGAGTCTGTCTCACAGTGGTCAGCATCGACACACCCCAGTCAGGTCCCAAGACCTATACGGTTACTGCCATGAAAGAGACGCTGGAGCGTTCAAACCTTGGACTGGTCAGGGTAGGGGATAAGGTGAACGTGGAGCGTTCCATGCTGATGAACGGTCGTCTTGACGGTCATATCGTGCAGGGGCATGTGGATGAAACTGCGTGTTGTACGGCTATCGACGATGCTGACGGCAGTAAGTATTTCACCTTCGAATATGCCGATGATCCCGTGATGGCACGTCGTGGTTACTTTACCGTCGATAAAGGGTCCGTCACTGTCAACGGCGTATCGCTGACCGTCTGCAATCCGACCCGTAATACTTTCCAGGTTGCCATTATTCCCTATACGATGGAGCACACCAATTTCTGCGATATCCGTGTGGGAACGGTGGTCAATATAGAATTTGACATACTTGGCAAGTATATCGCACGTTTGCAGCAGTTGTAGTTTATTTCCTCCTTATATATATCAGTCGGATATTACGAAACAAGATCATAATCATTTAGCGTCATGAAAATATGTAAATTGTTGAATACAGTAAGGGGAGTTGCCGCATTGCCCTTACTTTTCGTTGTCCTGCTGCCATCAGGTATGCAGGCGCAACAGCGTTGGACGTTGCAGGAATGTATAGACTATGCATTGCAGAACAACATCACCCTGAAGAAGTCCGTGCTGGCCAGACAGTCTGCTGTTGAGGAACTCAAGCAGTCGCAGGCCGCTTTGTTACCTTCGTTGTCGGCATCGACAAACCAGTCGTTGGGCTATCGTCCGTGGACCAATAGCGGCATCAGTACAGTTACCAATGGTACGGTGTCGAGCAGTGTCAGTAAGTCCTATTATAATGGTTCATACGGACTGAATGCTTCATGGACGGTATGGAACGGTAACCGGAACCGCAATCAGGTGAAGTTGAACCGCCTGGCAGAAGAACAGGCAGAGTTGGACAGCGCTTATACAGCCAACAACATCCAGGAGCAGATAGCCCAGCTCTATGTTCAGATTCTGTATATGAACGAGGCTATCGCCGTGAACGAACAGAGTCTTGAAGCCAGCAAGAAGAACGAGGAGCGTGGTCAAGAGATGGTGAATGTAGGCAAGATGTCGAAGGCCGATCTCGCGCAGCTTACGGCACAGCGCGCCACCGACGAGTATAACCTGGTGTCGGCTCGCAGCAATCTGGCCAACTATAAGCTACAGCTGAAGCAGTTGCTGGAGATTACCGACCAGAATTTCGACATTGACGTGCCGGCAGCCTCTGACGAACAGGCGTTGACAGAGATACCTTCCCTGCCTGCCGTCTATGAGGCAGCACTGGCTTATCGTCCTGAAATAGAAAACAGCCGCCTCAGTATTCAGAGCAGCGATGTCCAGCTGTCGATAGCCAAGGCACAGGGCTTGCCTACCGTCAGTATGACGGGTGGTCTGGGAACCAGCACCAACTCCTTGGGTAATAACGGTTGGGGCGATCAGATAAAGACAAACTTTGATGCCTCAATCGGTGCCACTGTCAGTATTCCCATTCTTGACAACCGTTCCACACGCACCGCCGTCAATAAAGCCAAGCTGCAGCAGGAACAGGCACAGCTTGACCTAATAGAGAAGCAGAAACAGTTGTATGCCACCATCGAAGGCTTCTGGCTCGATGCCAATACCAATCAGCAGAAGTTCCGTGCCGCACTGCTCAGTGTCGAGAGCGAGCAGATGAGCTACGACCTGCTTTCAGAACAGTTCAGCCTGGGACTGAAGAACATCGTGGAACTGATGAACGGCAAGACAAACCTGCTCAATGCCCAGCAGAACATGTTGCAAAGCAAGTATGTAACCATTCTTAGCCAGCAGCTGCTGTTGTTCTACACAGGAGCGAAGCTGAATATATAATTTTGTAACTCATAATTCATAATAGTCATGAAGAATAAAAAGATATGGATCTCTGTCGGTGTGATCGCCGTCATTGCCCTCGTCGTCTGGATGTTGTCAGGCGGCAAGAAAGAAGAAAAGATTTCGTTTGATACTGCTGTTGTGGAGGTGACAAACATTCAGAACTCCATTACTGCAACAGGAACCATTGAGCCAGTGACCTCCGTCACGGTTGGTACACAGGTCAGTGGTATCGTCTCGAAGCTCTTTGTCGATTACAACAGCATCGTCAAGAAGGGACAGGTCATTGCCGAACTTGACAAGACCAACCTCATCAGCGAGCTGAACACGGCAAGGGCAAACCTCTCCAGTGCACAGAGCTCATTCAACTATCAGCAGTCGAACTTCAACCGCTATAAGATGCTTTATGACAAGGGATTGGTAAGTGCCGACGACTATGAGAGCGCACGCCTTTCCTACCTGCAGGCCAAGGAACAGGTTGCACAGTCACAGGAGAGCGTGAAGAAGGCACAGACCAACCTCGGCTATGCTACCATCACGTCGCCCATCGACGGTGTGGTATTGTCGAAGTCGGTAGAGGAAGGCCAGACGGTTGCTGCCTCGTTCAACACGCCTGAACTGTTCACCATTGCCAAGGACTTGACCGATATGCGTGTCATTGCCGATATCGATGAGGCCGACATAGGTGGTGTGAGGGAAGGACAGCGTGTCTCGTTCACCGTCGATGCTTTTCCCGATGACTCCTTCGAGGGAATGGTAACCCAGGTACGTCAGCAGGCTACGACCGAGAGTAATGTCGTTACCTACGAGGTGGTCATCTCGGCTCCCAACAACGACCTGAAGCTGAAGCCCGGACTGACGGCTAATGTCACGATCTATACACTTGAGAAGAACGATGTGCTTGCCGTACCTTCAAAAGCCCTGCGATTCATGCCGACGGAGGCATTCCTCACCAAGGGACAATCTATTCAGGACTGCGATGCGAAGCATAAGGTCTGGACGCTTGAAGGCAACGTCTTCAAGGCACATGCCGTTGAGATTGGTACAACAAACGGTATCCTGACTGAAATAACCAAGGGTGTCACAAAAGGAATGAAGGTGCTGACCGATTTTAACATCAGTGGTGGAGAGAGTGAGCCGATGGGTGAGCAGGCCACCAATCCCTTCATGCCCAGACCAAGGGGTAACAATAACAACAACAAAGACAACAAGAAACAATAAGACGGCATGGAAGATAACAGAAAAGTCGTCATCGAACTGCAAAACGTCAAGCGCTACTTTCAGGTAGGCAGTGAGACTGTCAAGGCGCTTCGCGGTGTGAGTTTCAAGATCTACGAGGGTGAGTTTGTCACCATTCAGGGTACGTCCGGCTCTGGAAAATCCACACTGCTCAACCAGCTGGGATGTCTTGACACACCTACCAGTGGAGACTATTACCTTGACGGAATCTCCGTTCGTACGATGTCGAAGACACAGCGGGCCCATCTTCGCAACCAGAAGATTGGCTTTGTGTTCCAGAACTACAATCTGTTGCCGAAAACCACTGCATTGGAGAACGTAGAGCTACCGCTGATGTATAACTCCAAGTACAGTGCCCAGCAGCGACGGGAGGCAGCAGCCAAAGCCCTGCAGTCTGTGGGACTTGGCGACCGCATGGAGCATAAGTCGAATGAAATGTCGGGCGGTCAGATGCAACGCGTAGCCATAGCCCGGGCTCTGGTAAACGATCCTGCCGTGCTGCTGGCCGACGAGGCAACGGGAAACCTTGACACGCGCACCTCGTTCGAGATGTTGGTGCTTTTCCAGGAATTGTACAAACAGGGGCGTACCATTATCTTTGTCACCCACAATCCTGAGATTGCCGAATATGCCAGTCGCAACATCAACTTGCGCGACGGCAAGATACGTGAGGATACCATCAATACGAATATAAAGTCGGCAGCCGAAGCCCTGGCCGCACTGCCGATACCAGTAGATGACTAAAGAAAATGAACATATTAAATCTTTTTAAAGTAAGTCTGAAGGCTGTCGCCAGCAACAAGATGCGCTCGTTCCTATCCATGCTGGGTATCATTATCGGTGTGGCAGCTGTCATCATCATGATGTCCATCGGACAAGGGTCGAAGGAGAGCATCCGTGCAGAGCTTTCTACTATGGGCACCAACCTGCTCACCATACGACCGGGTGCCGATATGCGTGGCGGTGTGCGTCAGGACCCGTCAAGCATGCAGACACTGAAGATGGCTGACTACGAACGTATTATGCGTGAGAAGAAGTTTGTCACGAAGGTGTCGCCCGAAGTCACTGCTTCTGGTCAGGCTATCTACGGTAATAACAACACCAATGCCTCGATGTATGGTGAGTCGATAGATTATCTTGATATACGCTTGTGGACTATTGAAGAAGGTGAGTGCTTCACGGAAGAGGACATCAAAAAGGCCGCCAAGGTATGTGTGGTAGGTGCTACGATTGTAAAGGAATTGTTTGGTGAGGGCGTTGACCCCATTGGCAAGACCATCCGATTTAAGAGTATTCCCATGCGTATTGTCGGTGTGTTGAAAGCCAAGGGTTACAACTCGTGGGGTATGGATCAGGATAATGTGATCATTGCTCCCTACACCACGGTGATGAAGCGTATTGCCGCCCAGACCTACTTCTCCAGCATTGTCTGCTCGGCCGTTACAGAAGACCTGAGCGACGCAGCCATTGAGGAGCTGACGCAGATTCTACGTGACAACCACAAGCTGAAGGAAGATGCCGACGACGACTTCACCATTCGTTCGCAGGCCGAGATGATGGAGACGATGTCAACCACGATGGATATCGTTACGCTTATCCTTGTTGTGGCTGCCGCCTTCTCGCTTCTTGTGGCCGGTATCGGCATCATGAACATCATGCTCGTCTCTGTGACAGAACGTACCAAGGAGATAGGTCTGCGTATGGCCGTCGGTGCTACGGGAATGGTCATCTCCTTGCAGTTCCTTATTGAGTCTGTAGTGATTTCCCTGACGGGTGGATTGCTGGGTGTCATCGTCGGTTGCAGCATCAGTGCTGTACTGCCGTCCATGGGCATGCCTTCCAGTGTCCCTGCATGGAGCATCTATGTCTCATTCCTGGTCTGTGTCTGCATCGGCGTGCTCTTCGGCTACATACCAGCTCAAAAAGCTGCTAACATGGACCCGATAGAAGCTATCCGACACGAGTAGCAAAAAAACGTGCGAATATATTTGGCGATTCGGAAATATTGTCGTACCTTTGCATCCGATTTCAGAGAAAGAAGGTTATACTTCGTAATGACCTTCCTCACGCTCAGCCAAGTGAGCAAGATCCTTGGCATTCGCTTAATCGGAAGGTTAATACTTCGTAATGACCTTCCTCACGTTCAGCCAAGTGAGCAAGCTCCTTGGCATTCGCTTAATCGGAAGGTTAATACTTCGTAATGACCTTCCTCACGCTCAGCCAAGTGAGCAAGCTCCTTGGCGTTCGCTTAATCGGAAGGTTGGCAGAGTGATCGATCGCGCTGGACTCGAAATCCGGTATACCCTTTTCGGGTATCGGGGGTTTGAATCC
>CAJOQT010000070.1 GCA_905236875.1 uncultured Prevotella sp.
AACAAACAATAATTGAACAGATAATTAAGATGAAAAAGAATTTAATGAGAATGGTGGCAGCTACGCTGATGTTCTGCTGTGCCGCCACCGTTTTTGCAGCCGGTGACGAAGTCAACGGACACGCGTATTTCACCAAGGCCGAACTGCCCGACATGACGAAGATCCTGCCTCCATTCCCGGCATTTGAGTCAGCCCGCTTCGTGGCAGACCAGTCGCAGCACCTCTGGGGCAAGCTGATGCGCCAGGACGAGGCGCGTGCTGCCCAGGCTCAGCGCGATGCCGTCTATAGCATGCAGACCGTCATCGACGAGATGGGACCGCTCTTCGGGCTGGAAATCACGAAGGAGGGCACCCCCGAGATCTACAGCATCCTGCAGGACGTGTGTGCCTCGTGCGACAGCATCTATCATGATGCCAAGGCCACATTCAACCGCCAGCGTCCCTACGCCTATTACAACGAGGGCACGCTGATTCCCGAGAAGGAGGAGAAGCACCGCTATGAGGGGTCCTATCCCTCGGGGCATACCGTGTTCTTCTGGACTTCGGCACTTCTGCTGTCAGACATCAACCAGTCTAATGAGGCGATGGAGAAGTTGCTAGCCCGTGGCTATGAGTTTGGCCAGAGCCGCGTCATTGCCGGCTACCACTGGCAGAGCGACGTGGATGCAGGTCGCATGGCTGGCTCGGTGCTCTATCAGCTGATTCGCAACCACGAGCGCTTCATCGGGCAGTTGGCCCGTGCCCGTGCAGAGTTCAAGGAGAAGACGGGCACGTTAGATGTTGCGTCAATGACTTGTGTCTTTATTTCAGGTAGTCCTCAAAATATTGGGTAATACGTTCGTGGAGGTGTACGCTGGCATGTCCGCGCATGTTATGGGGTTCGCCGGGATAGACGAAGAAGTCGGGCTGTGTGCCAGCCTTGATGCAGGCATCAAGGAACGAGAGACAGTGTTGTGGCACTACGGTGTCGTCGTTGTAGCCTGTTATAATCTGCAGCTTTCCACGCAGGTTCTTGGCCTGTGGGAGGAGGCTGGTCTTCTCGTAGCCCTCGGGGTTTTGCTGTGGCGTGTCCATGTAACGCTCGCCGTACATAATCTCGTACCATCGCCAGTCGATGACCGGTCCGCCTGCCACTCCTACCTTGAACACGTCGGGGTAGTGGGTCATGAGGCTGATGGTCATGAATCCGCCGAAGGACCATCCGTGTACGCCAATGCGGTCCATATCGACATAGGGCAGTGTGCGCAGGAAGTCGATACCCTTCATCTGGTCTTGCATCTCTATCTGTCCAAGCTGCCGGAAGGTGGCCTGTTCGAAGTCACGTCCGCGCCAGTTGGAGCCCCGGTTGTCGAGGATGAAGACGATGTAGCCTTTCTGTGCCATGTATGTCTCCCATGAGCGGCTTGCCCAGTGGTAGGATGCCTCGACGTTGTTGGCGTGCGGTCCACCATAGACATAGACGACGGTGGGGTATTTTTTTAGTTGAGAGTTGAGAGCGGAGAGTTGAGAGTTTGCTGCCGCCGTACCACTTAACTCAGTGGGAACCACCATACGCCAGTAGAGGTCGGTGACTCCGTCGGCGGCTTTGATGGTTCCGCTCAGATATCCTGGAACCTGGAAACCGGCGGCTTTCCACGGGTCTTCGGCAGTTAAAATGTTTGAGGTCTGAGGTTTGAGATTTGAGATTTGTATGAGGTCGATGATGCGTGGCACGTCAGGCTCGGAGTATTTGTCGATGAGGCGTATGCCGCTCTCACTCAGTGATCCATTGTGTACGCCCCGTCCATTGTCGAGGGGTGTCATCTTGCCGTTCTTGATGTTGACGGCATAGAGGTTATGGCATAGAGGATGGCTGGCATTGGCCTGTATGATGACGGCTTTCTCGGTGGTGTTGAAGCCCAGCACGTCCATGACGACCCATGCTCCCTTCGTAAGCTGTCGCAGGGCGAGGTCTCCCTTCTTCAAGTCGCACAGGTAGAGGTGGTTGTATCCGTCTCGCTGGCTCTGCATGATGAACTTGTCGGCATCCCAGGGCAGGAACTGTATGGGGTGGAGCGGTTCCACGTATTTGTCGCTGGTCTCGCGGTACAGCTCAGCTTTCCGTTCGCCCGTTGTCGCGTCGTAGCTGACGAGCCGGCAGTCGTTCTGGTCGCGGTTGAGTTCGAACATGTAGATCGTTGAATTGTCAGGACTCCATGCGATGTTGGTGAAGTAAATAGGAGTCTGGTCGTCATCATCGACAGTCAGGCTTCCCTGTGGTGTTTGGAGGTAGATGGTAGTGCCGGTTTTCAGGTTATAGACACCGACGGTGACCTGATGGGATGTCTCTCCCGCCATGGGGTATTTGTCGGGTTCGTACTGTGCTATGCGGTTGAAGATATCGACCTGTGGATAATCTGTCACCATGGACTGGTCCATGCGGTAGAATGCCAGGTGCTGGCCGTCGGGACTCCAGAATGTTCCTTTTTCGATGCCGAACTCATTGCGGTGAACGGACTGGCCATATACTATCTCACGGCTGCCGTCAGTGGTCAGCTTGCGTTCCTCGTTATCGGCAGTGCGTACGTAAAGCTGACAGTCCTTGACATAGGCGACGGCACGTGAGTCCTTGCTCCAGTCGCTGTGCTGCTGGCCCCGTGCATCCTGCCGCCAGACGATCTGTTTCTTCTCAAAGTTGAAGAGTATGCGCTGCTGACGGTTGTTGAGTAATACGAGTGGCTGGTCGGCATAGGGATACTCAGCAGAGTAGGCGCTGTGCCATCCGCTGCCGATGTCCGATAGTCGGAAGCAGGTGGTTTGCTCCCCGTCGGCACTGAGTTTTCCGCCCTCTTCGGCATCGAGGTACATCAGCTGGTCGCCCCACCATGTCGTATAGAGGTTCTTCGGCAGCAGGTTGTAGTAGTTGTTACCGCCGTAGTTGAGGTCTTCGAGGGTAAAGAGCTTGTTTTGGGCTTGCATGGGGAGGATACTAAATAATAGGGTCACTATGGTGGCAAGTGACATGTGACAAGTGATAAGTGACAAGTGACAGGTCTGTTTAATCTTCTTCTTCATCATCGTTGAATCTCCTGTTTTTATTGCCGAAGTCGCGTCCGGGCTTGTTAAACTTCTTGCCGCCAGCCCCCTTCTGTCTCCCCCCGAAGGAGGGAGGGAAAGGGTGTCCGCTGCGAGGATTGTCGTAATCTTTAGGTCGTCTGGGACCTCTGGGACCTCTGGAATTGTCATCGTCCCGAAGTCTTCTTGGCCCTTTGGGGCTGTTGTTGTCACGGAGTCTTCTCGGTCCTTTGGGACTGTCGTCGTCACGAAGTCGTCTGGAACCTTTGGGATTCGGGGTGTCGTTTGTCAGCTCATGTCGGTGGAACTTGAAAGAGCGGATGTCGGCCTCTTCGTTCTCTTCCTGTTCGCTGAGGCGTTTCTTGAACTCGCGTTCCTTCTTGAAACGGTGCTTTTCAGCCATCTGCCGCTTGTCCTCTTCGGTCTTGACGAAGCCGCCATCGGAGCGGAAGCTGCTCATCTTGCCGTCGAACATCTGGTACTTACGGAACTCGCACTCCAATGAGCCGTTGAACAGGGGTATCTTAAGGCTGGGCTTCAGGCCTATCTGGTCGAAGCACTCCTCGCGATAGCTCAATATCCAGGCATCGTTGCCCGTAAACTGATGCTTGAGCCGCTCACCAATCATCTTGTAGGTGCCCAGCAGGTCGGGTGTAGAAATACGTTCACCGTATGGCGGGTTGGTAATGATGATGGCCTTGTCCCTGGGTTGCTGGAAGTCCTTGAAGTCGGCTTCCTCGATAGTGATGTCCTTGGTCAGTCCTGCTGCACGGACGTTCATTCGTGCCGTGTTGACCGCCTTGATGTCGATATCGTAGCCATAGATATGATGATTGAACTCCCGTTCTTCAGAGTCATCGTTGTAGATGTCGTCGAAGAGCTGCCGGTCGAAGTCGGGCCATTTCTCGAAGGCATATTCTTTGCGGAACAGTCCCGGTGCCATGTTGCGTGCGATGAGTGCCGCCTCAATGAGCAGTGTGCCGCTGCCGCACATGGGGTCTATGAAGTCGGTGTCGCCCTTCCATCCCGACATCAGGATCATTCCTGCTGCCAACACCTCGTTGAGCGGTGCCTCGACCGACTCCTGACGGTAGCCTCTGCGGTGTAGTGACTCGCCGCTGGAGTCGAGTGAGAGCGTACACTTGTCCTCGGCAATGTGCATGTTGAGCCGTACGTCGGGATTTGCCACGCTGATATTGGGACGTTTGCCCGTCAGCTCGCGGAACTGGTCGGCGATAGCGTCCTTTACCTTGTATGACACGAACTTGGAGTGTCGGAACTCCTCGCTGAAGACTACGGAATCAACAGCGAATGTCTTGTCGGTGTCCAAATACTGTGTCCAGTCAATCTTCTTCACCTGTTCATACACGTCGTCTGCCGACTGGGCCTTGAAGTGCCTGATCGGTTTGAGGATGCGGATGGCAGTGTGAAGTTGGAAGTTGGCACGGTACATTAGTTTCTTGTCGCCCTTGAACGACACCATGCGTCGTCCGATTTGTACGTCGTTGGCCCCCAATTGGGTTAATTCTTTTGCCAATACGGGCTCTAAACCCATGAATGTTTTGGCAATCAGTTCGAATGTCTGTTCCATTACTATAATAAGAATTATGGTGCAAAGGTAATAATAATTTACTATTTACTATTTACTATTTGCCATTTATTTTCAAAAATAGTAACTATTTTCTTCATTATTCCAAATTATTTGCGTACTTTTGCGCCAATAAATACAGTGGGCAGATGCTTGTACGAGACGTTTTGCTGGTTTTTGTCGAACATTCCGACATCTTCATGTGGGTGGTGTGTGCTGTTGTGATGGCTGCGGCAGGCTTTATGCTGTGGTGGCAGCGTCGTGAGCAGACCAGACTCCAGAAAGAGTTGGATATCCTGGAAAGTATGAACCGGCAGAACGTGGAGATAGACATGGTGCTCAAGACGATGAAGGTTGCCACGTGGAAGATCGATGTGCCCAGTCGGATGGTGACGTTCGACAGCGATTACCGTACTTATTCCGACTACCTGTCGGCACGTGAGTTGCCTATGGCCGATTTTGCCAAGCGCATAGCCCCGGAGGACCGGGACTGGATACACCAGAACATGCTTGCCCTGATGGAAGGCCGCTCTGAAGAATATACCGTCCGATACCGCGTGTGTCCCCTCGGTCACGACCGCTATGTCTGGGAAGAGAGCTTCTGTATGGTCACCGAACACAACGAGGCAGGTGAGCCTCTGACTATTGTCGGTATTTCCATGTCGATAGATGATCAGAAGAGGGTGGAGCAGGAACTGATAGAAGCCCGTAACAAGGCAGAGGAGAGTGACCGGCTGAAGTCTGCCTTCCTGGCCAATATCAGTCATGAGATACGTACACCCCTCAACGCTATCGTGGGCTTCAGCGACATCTTGCCGATGGTGGAGAACAAGGAAGAACATGCCCATCTGATATCGCTGATACAGGAGAACAACCAGAAACTGCTACGCATGATTGAGGATATCGTCAACATTTCGAAGCTGGAATCCGGCTCTCAGGCTCCCAATATGGAACACTTCGACTTGAACATGTTGTTGCGTGAGAAGTCAGATATGTACAGACTTAAAAACCAGAACCCTGACGTGGAGATTCTTGCCGATTTACAAGGGGGACCGATGATGATATACAGTGACCGTGAACGTGTGGCCGAGATCCTGGAGCAGTACATGCTGAATGCGGTGAAGTTTACCGAGACGGGAAGCATCACGTTGGGCTATGACCAGATGCCGGGCAATCATGTGCGTATTTGGGTGCGGGATACAGGTAAGGGAATTCCTGCCGACCAGCAAGACAATATATTCGAGCATTTTGTCAAGCTCGACGAGTTTGTCCCCGGTACAGGTCTGGGACTGCCCATCTGCCGCTCTACAGCACAGAGCATCAATGCATGGGTTGGCGTTGATTCGCAGGAAGGCATAGGCTCTACCTTCTGGGTCGAAATTATAAATAATGCCTGACGAGCGTCTTCGTAAAACGGGGAGTTAAGAATAGAAAAAAGATTGGAATTGATGAAAAAATATAGATTCTTTTGTGTGATGACATTGCTGCTGTTGGTGGCGGCAATGCCTTTGCGTGCCCAGCAGTTTCTGACCGGGCAAGTGATAGATGCCCATACGGGTGACAGCATACCTATGGCCAGCGTCATCTATTACGGACACAACACCGCTGTGGCTTCTGACGTGAACGGTCGCTTCAAGATAGCCCGCCATCAGGGATGGAAGATTACGTTCAGTGCCTTAGGCTATATGTCTCAGGACATTAACGTGACGGCACAGACCAAGAGTCCCCTCTTGATCAGGCTGACCCCCGAAGCCCAGACGCTGGAGAATGTTGTCGTCCAGACCAAGCGGCAGCGCTACAGCCGCAAGAACAATCCTGCTGTGGAGCTTATGCGTAAGGTCATTGAAAACAAGAGGGAGACAGACCTCGACAACCGTGACTTCTACCAGTACAACAAGTACCAGAAGATTATGCTGGCTGTCAACGACATCACCCCGGAGATGATGGAAGACCCGAAGTACAAGAATGCGGATTGGCTGAGGAATCAGGTGGAGCCTTGCTCCTACACCAACAAGCTGATACTGCCTATACAGGTTGACGAAACGGTCACGCAGATTGCCTATCGCAAGGCCCCGTATAGCAAGAAGAATATCATCATGGGACAGAAGACAACGGGTGTGAGTGACCTGTTGCAGACCGGCGAGATTCTCAATACTGTGCTGCAGGATGTGTTTACCGACGTCAATATCTACGACGACCAGATCCGTATGCTGCAATACCAGTTTACCTCGCCCATCGGAAAGGGTGCCATCAGCTTCTATCGCTACTATATTCAGGACACGCTCTATGTGGAGAACGACCGGTGCATACACCTGCACTTCATGCCCAACAACCAGCAGGACTTTGGATTCCGTGGCGACCTCTATGTGCTGGCCGACTCGACGTATCAGGTGAAACGCTGTGAGTTGACGTTGCCAGCGTCGAGCGACGTCAACTACGTTGAGAACCTCAAGATAGAGCAGGAGTTCACCAGGCTACCCGACGGTACCTGGGTGCTCAGTGTTGATGACATGGTGGTCGAGCTGAAAGTGTTTGACTTCCTCTATAAGGCAGTGGTGCTGCGTACAACACGCCAGACCGACTATTCCTTTGATGAGCTGCCTAAAAAGGTGTTCCGGGGTAAGAAGAAAGTTGTACGCGAGCCTGATGCATCGACGCGAGGTGATGACTTCTGGGCGCGCTATCGGCAGGTAAACCTGACGAACAGTGAGATTTCCATGAAGTCCTTTGTCGATGGCTTCAGTCAGATCAAGGGCTTCCAGTATATCATGTTAGGCTTAAAAGCCCTCATTGAGAACTATATTGAGACGGGAAATCCCTCGAAGGTCGATTTAGGTCCTATCAACACGATGATAACCAGCAACTTCGTGGATGGAATAAGAACCCGTATGAGTGCCCAGACGACGGCAAACTTCAACAAACACTGGTTCTTCAACGCTTATTATGCACATGGATGGAAGAGCCACAAGAACTACTACAAGGGTGAGGTGACCTATTCGTTCAACGCCAAGGAATACCTGCCGCCAGAATTCCCCAAGCGTACGCTGACATTCACTTCTACTTATGACGTGATGTCGCCGTCGGACAAGTTCCTGCATACGGATAAGGATAATTTCTTTTCGGCCTTCAAGTGGTCGAAGGTCGATCAGATGATGTTCTATAACCGTCAGCAGCTGACCTTCGAGCGTGAGGAGGACGATGGCTTCAAGACAACGGTAAGCATCAAGGCCGAAGAAAACGAGGCGGCAGGAGCCTTGTATTTCGTGCCCTTGTCCCATTATGACGCTACGCTGCCCATTGAAGAGCACCCGTCGATCAAATTCCGTACTACTGAACTGCGGGCAGAGTTGCAGTTTTGTCCTAATGCCACCTATATCAATACCAAGCAACGCCGCAGGAAGGTCAATCTCGACGCTCCTGTCATCACGCTCAGCCATACCATCGGCATCAAGAACCTCCTGGGTGGCGACTATGGCTATAACTATACGGAGGCAAGCTTTTTCAAACGCTTCTGGCTGGCCTCCTGGGGAAAGGCAGACCTGCACCTCAAGGCCGGCATACAGTGGGATCAGGTTCCCTATCCGTTGCTGATTATGCCTCAGACGAACCTGTCGTACATGCTTCAGGACTATACCTTCGAGGCTATCAACAATATGGAGTTCCCCACCGACCGTTTCGCCTCGGCACAAGTGAACTGGGACCTGAACGGAAAACTCTTCAACCGCATCCCGCTGATCAAGAAACTGAAGTGGAGAGAGTGGATAGGCATCCGCTGCTATTGGGGAAAACTCTCTGACAAGAACAATCCTTTCCTCGCAGAGAATGCAAACAACCCAACACTCATGGTATTCCCGGAGGGGAGCTTTGTGATTGACCCGAAGAAACCCTATTGGGAGTTGTCACTTGGCATACACAACATCTTCAGGCTTTTCCATGTAGAGTATATCCGTCGTCTGAACTACAATGAGCTGCCGACAGCTCATAAACACGGTGTCAGGTTCATGTTCCGCGTGAAATTCTGAAGACTTGAGATGAAACACCGGGAAAGTTTTTTTCTTCGGCTTGCAACTTTTTCATCTTCCGTTCCGTCAAACAGACAAAATCAAAAACAAATAACCGGAACAGAAGATGAAAAAGTTTGTATTTTTATGGATTGCCATGGCTGCGCTGATGACTTCTTGCATCAGCATACAGGAAATCAAAAGTGAGAAACCCGTCAAGTCAGAGAAGCGACAGGTTCAGCCCTTCGAGCGTGTTCGCTTGTTCGGATCGCCCACCATCTATTATGCCCAGACCAATCAGGTATCCCTTCGTGTAGAAGCACCGGAGGACTTGCTGGAGTTTGTTGAAACGGAAGTGTCTGACAGCTGCCTGATAGTGAGGATGAAAGACAGTCCCAAGACTGTCATCAGTTCCATACGTTTTGCTGACAGCGATGAGGTCAGGGTATATGTCACGTCTCCAGACCTCATAGATGTGGCACTCTACGGCTCCGGCGACTTCAAATCCGATAACCATATTGATACCGATAACCTGAAGGTTGAGTTGAAAGGCTCTGGCAACATTGACTTTGCGGACATTATCTGTGACCAGATCAAGACAACACTTATCGGTTCCGGCGACGTGTCCATCGGTCATGTAACGGCAGCTTCTTCGGCTATCGAGCTTGTCGGCAGTGGAGATGTTGATATCAATCATGAGTCAACAGAGCATATTGATATCATGCTCAAGGGGTCTGGCGACATCAAGGCAGGCTTCCAGGGCTGTGGCGATGTGGTCAGCGAGTTGCGCGGTTCAGGTGATATCACGCTTTCCGGTGATGTCCGTTCGTTGCAGAACCGCTCTATAGGCAGCGGCAGTTTTCATACGGAACAACTTAAAATGCCGTAAATTATCTGCCTAAAAGTATCAGTTTTCACAATTATTGTGTATCTTTGCATCATCTTTCTGCCGCAGGATAAACCGTTCGCGGCAGGAATCGTGTGTTAACTGATACAGGAAGCAATGAAAAGAGCCATAGTGATAGGAGCCTCCTCGGGCATCGGTATGGAAGTGGCACGGCTGCTGCTTCAGGAAGGGTGGACGCTGGGAGTGGCTGCACGGCGTGTGGAACTCTTGCAGACTATCGGTGCAGCAGAGGTAGAGCAGATGGATGTGACAGCCGATGATGCCACAGCCCGTCTGCGAAGTCTTATTGAGAGGGTAGGGGGTATGGACCTCTTCTTCTACGCTTCAGGCATCGGCAAGCAGAACCGAGAGCTGCGCGAGGATATTGAGCTGTCAACCATGACCACCAACGGACTTGGCTTTACGAGGATGATTGGCGAGGCCTATCGCTATTTTGCAGAACAGGGTCATGGACATATTGCCGCCATCACCTCTATAGCAGGCACCAAGGGACTGGGCCCAGCTCCCTCCTATTCTGCTACGAAAGCCATGCAGAACGTTTATCTGCAAGCCTTGGAACAGCAGGCCAATGCCAGAAAACTGGATATCCGCTTTACAGACATCCGTCCGGGTTTTGTTGATACGGCGTTGTTGAGCGGAGACTTCCATTATCCCATGATGCTCAAACCCGATAAGGTGGCAAGGGAGATTGTCCGTGCCATAAACGCACGTCGGCATGTTAGGGTCATTGACTGGCGCTATCGGCTGCTCACCATGCTCTGGCGTCGGATTCCCCGTTGTGTCTGGCGGAAGATCAAGCTGTAGAAAACATAAATCCTTTAAATATATATTGGTATGAAAACAATCCGGTTATTATTGGTTCTTATGGCCATCATGATGTCAGCAGTATGCTGCGGCACAAAGAAGGAAGCACCGAAGAAGGTGCTGGTTCTCTATTATTCTCAGACATCGAACACCAAGACTGTGGCACAGGAGATTGCCAAACGGCTTGGTGCTGATATGGAGGAAATTGTACCTGTCAAGCCCTATGACGGTGATTTCCAGGCTACGATAGGACGTTGTATGCAGGAGCGGGAACAAGGTGTTACTCCTGAAATCAAGCCTGTTGCGGCCGATTTGACCAAGTATGATGTCATCTTCATCGGCTATCCTATCTGGTTCGGCACTTTCGCTCCACCCATGGAGGTATTCCTGAGCCAGACGGACCTGAGCGGAAAGAAGATCGTTCCATTCTGTACCTTCGGCAGTGGCGGACTGGAGTCCAGCATGGCGGATCTGGCGAAGAAACAGCCTAAGGCAGAGATTCTTCCTGGCTATGGTGTCCGTGCAGCCCGCATGGCAGCTGTTCCCGATGAGGTTGAAAATTTCCTGAAAGAAGGTGGGTTCATAGAAGGTGACTATACTCCGTTGGCTGCTTTCCCGGATCAGAAGCCAGTGACCGATGAGGAGTCGGCAATCTTTGATGCTGCTGTCGGCGACTATCCGATGATTCATGCCAAGGCCAAGACTGTCGCTTCACGTGACATTCCCGGTGGAACAGAATACTTGTTTACCGCTGCAGACCTTCCCCGGGAGAATAATCCGCAGATGCCTCCCGCAGGTGAGATGAAGGTCTATGTGACAATTTTGAAGGGAGAAGCTCCTGTGTTTACGCGAGTGGTCAGATAACTTCTCCCTTCAGTGTGGAAACCACGCAGCCTCATTGACGGGCTACAGGTTTGCTTCCTGAAAGTCAAGATCGGCCTGCACAACGAAGAAGACGTCGTCTGGATGATAGTTGTGCTGGCCGTTTTCTCGTGCCAACTGACAGACACCCTCCGCCACTTGCTGAAGGTCGATGTCAATCTCCTCATCATCAGTCTCAAGGATGCCACTCTCGTAGTAATACTCGACAATGAGATCCATCAGATAGTTGATGTCATTTTTCGAGAACTTCTCTTTCAGGTCGGTGGGTAGTTGTTGGATAATAAACTGTGCTTCACGTGCATTCTCTTCTGCATCAAGGCGAAGCTCTTCTTCGAGGTTTGCCATTAGAGCAGTGCTTTGAATTTCTCTTCCATTGTAGCTCTCGATACGGCACCGACGAGTTTGTCAACGACTTCGCCGTCTTTGATAAAGATGATGGTAGGGATATTCCTGATGGCAAACTCGGCTGCCAAATCGTCATTCTCCTCCACGTCGCACTTTCCAACGGTAATCTTGCCGTCGTATTCCTGTGCCAGTTGGGAGATGATGGGTGCAATCATGCGGCAGGGACCACACCATGTTGCCCAGAAATCAACTACGAGTGGCAGTTGTCCGTTCTTCAGACTCTCGAAATTCTCACTTGTGATTTGTACTTCCATAATTGTTGTCGTTTTTTAGTTGAATACTATGTTTCCTTGTCTCATTATATTAATTGCAAATACCATGCCAACTCTCACTTGTCACTTATCAATTAATCCTATAGTCCATTCCCTCTAACTGGTCAATGAAGTCGAGCAGCTGAATACGAACGTCAACCTGTTGCCGGCGACTCTCCAGCATGATGGTATTTTTGTGTTGACTGTCATGCAGCTGGAAAAGTATCTTGGTATTTCCAGGATACTCTTCTATGATGCTACCCAGTTCTTCAACAACCTGATCGTTCAGGCAGTCCGTATCCATGATGATGGTGATATGGTCGATGGCATGTTCCTTGACGGTCTGCAGGTATTCCACTTTATCAACGTGCAGTTCTTTTTGGTTGCTGTTTGCCCATCGTTCCTGTATCTTGCCTTTGATATAGATGGCTGTACCGACAGAAAACCAGCCGCTCCATTTTCCCCAGTCCTCGCCAAAGAGAGCCAGCTCGCCGGAACCATTGAAGTCCTCAATAGTGATAAATCCGCAGGGCTTGCCCGACTTGGTTATCTTCGGCTGTACCGAGGTGACGATACCGCCCAGGATAATCTCTTCCCGGTCGTTGATGTGCTGCAGGTCTGACAATTCGGCACACGTGGTGTTGCAGAGGTGCTTAAGGACAATACGATAGTTGTCCAATGGATGGGCTGAGAGGTAGATGCCTATCAGGTCACGCTCCTTGTTCAGTCGCTCAATGTCGCTCCATTGCTCACCCTTGGGGATGGGGGGCGTGGTTATCTCAACGGCATTGTCTCCACCAAATAGGGAGTTGCGCATCTCCTGTTGTTCCGCCTGATAGATCTGTCCGTAGCGTATAAGGGTGTCGATGAACAGCTCTCCCTTGCTGTTTGGGGCGAAGAAGTCTTCACGGCGTATGCCAAAACTGTCGAAGCCTCCGCTCAATGCCAGGCTTTCTATCGTCTTTCGGTTGACATTGTTCAGATTGACGCGTTGTACGAAGTCAAAGATACTCTTGTAGGGACCGTTCTTCTCCCGTTCGTCGATGATGGCCTGTGCCGCAGCGTCACCCATGCCCTTGATGGCTGCCAGTCCGAAACGGATTTCACCGTGCTGGTTGACACCAAACTTCTCGAAACTCTCGTTGACGTCGGGTCCCTTCGTGTCAATCTCCATGGCCTTACATTCATCCATGAGCTTGGTGATTTCACTGATCTGGTCACGACGCCGGCTCATGATGGCTGCCATGAACTCTGCCGGATAGTTGGCTTTCAGATAAGCTGTCTGATAGGCCACCCATGAGTAGCAGGCAGCATGTGACTTGTTGAAGGCGTAAGAGGCGAATTTCTCCCACTCAGCCCAAATCTTGTCAAGCACCTTCGGGTCGTGACCGTTTTTCTTACCTCCCTCAATGAACTTAGGTTTCATGGCATCTACGATATCCTTTTTCTTCTTACCCATGGCCTTGCGCAGCGCATCGCTCTCACCACGGGTGAAGTCGGCCAGCTTACGCGACAGAAGCATCACCTGTTCCTGATAGACCGTGATTCCGTAGGTGTCCTTCAAAAACTCCTCCATGACAGGGATGTCATACTTGATTTCTTCTTTACCGTGCTTACGGGCAATGAAGTTCGGAATCTTCTCCATAGGTCCTGGACGGTAGAGGGCATTCATGGCGATGAGGTCTTCAAAGACGGTGGGCTTCAGTTCGCGCAGGTACTTCTGCATGCCTGCCGACTCAAACTGGAAGGTGCCGATGGTTCTTCCCTGTTGATAGAGTTCGTAGGTCTTGGGATCGTCAATGGGAATATGGTCGAGGTCAATGTCGATGCCTCTGGTCCGCTTGATGTTCGCACATGCCTCCTTTAGCTCCGAGAGCGTCTTCAGCCCCAGAAAGTCCATCTTGATAAGTCCGGTCGATTCAATGACGTGACCGTCGTACTGTGTACAGTTGGTCTTCTGGTCCTTGAAGTCCGGGTCGTCGGCCGTTGATACGGGCACATGGTCGCTGATGGGGTCACGGCAGATAATGAATCCACAGGCATGGATGCCCGTTCCACGTACCGTTCCTTCCAGCATTCGTGCATATTTGATGGTGTTGCGCAGGGCAGGGTCGCTGCTGGCTTCTGCATTACGCAGTTCAGGCACATACCTGATGGCATTCACCAGATTCATCTTGGGCGTCTTTCCGTCAGGCCCGTCAGGCAGTCGGTCGGGAATGGCCTTGCATAGTGCATTCGAGATGGCCAACGGCACCTTTTCTACGCGAGCCACATCCTTGATGGAGTTCTTGGTCGCCATCGTGGAGTAGGTGATGATATGTGCGCAGTTTTCGTGTCCGTATTTGTCTTCTACCCACTTCAGTACCTTGCCGCGTCCATCATCGTCAAAGTCGGTATCGATATCGGGCAGTGAGATACGGTCAGGATTGAGGAAACGCTCAAACAGCAAGTCGTATTTCAGAGGGTCTATTTTGGTGATACCCAGACAGTAGGCAACCACACTTCCGGCAGCAGAGCCACGTCCCGGACCTACCATCACACCCAGTTCGTCGCGGGCAGAGTTGATGAAGTCTTGCACGATAAGGAAATAGCCAGGGAATCCCATCGTCTTCATAATGTGCAGCTCAAACCTGATGCGTTCCTCCACTTCCGGTGGAAGTGAGGGACGAGTTTGGAAGGACGAAGGACGATGTGTCGCTTCGCGAGGTTGATGGTCAAGGGATGAAGGTGGATGTACTTCGTCCTT